>JAITKD010000131.1 GCA_031278575.1 Spirochaetaceae bacterium
TTACCGGCCCTTATCCGGGCGCGGGGGCGAGGAGAAGGGGGAATATGAGGAAAAAAGCGGTTTGAATCGCCGTTTCCCCATACTGGGGTCTGACCCCGGCGGCTGAATCCCCCCGCCCCGTTCCAGACTCCGGCGGCGGTTCCCCCTCCAGTATCCACGACCCGTACCGGTCCCCCCAGATATGCCCGATCCGGCCGTCCATCCGGTTGTACCGTTGGGCGAACACCTGTTTCAACCACTGCATGATTGCGGGCAGTTCCAGCCCGTCCGCGGGCTTAATGTAAAACGTGAGCCAGTCCTCGGCAAGACACAGCCCGCGAATCTCGAAGACAAACCGCAGGTTCGTCTCCTGGAACACCCGGGCAAACAGCGCCAGAGCTTTGCGTCCACGGAACAACGGTTCCCGGTTGTTGACGCGGGTACGAATTTCGTACCACACCCCTTGTTTGAGTATCCGTAATGATCGCATAGATACTATATGTACTTGACAGGCGTTTTGCTTTAGTAAAGGGCTCAAAAATTTCAATTTTCGAATAAATTCCGCTAAAAATTCCCCTTAAAATTTTTGCGGGTCACGTTTAACCGCCTGCGGGGTTGTTGATTGCGGATTCAATTTATGCTTAAATAAGGTATTTTAAAGTATTGAAGCCCCTATTATGTGGGAACATCATGCTGCAGGAGGCCATCCATGATAAAAATAGCGACCATTGCGGGTTCCGACGCTTCGGGAGGCGCCGGACTTGAAGCGGATTTAAAGACTTTTGAAGAATACGGCCTATACGGTATGGCGGCGGTTACGGTGATCGCCACCATGGACAGCGGGAATAATTGGGCCCACAGGGTGTTCCCCCTGGAAGAAGATGCCCTGCGGGCCCAGTTGGACACCATTTTTAAGGGTGTGGGGGTTGCCGCGGCAAAATCCGGTATGCTCGGTACGTTTTACGCGGTGGAATTAACCCGGGAATATATCGAGACCTTTGGCATAAAAAATTATGTCCTCGATCCGGTGATGGTCTGTAAAGGGGCCGGGGAGGCCCTCAACCCGGAGTTAAACCAGGCCCTGGAAAAAAAGCTACTCCCCCTGGCGGCGGTGGTAACCCCCAATCTGTTTGAGGCGGCCCAGCTTTCCGGCTTAAAGGAAATTTCCACCCCGGAACAGATGAAGGAGGCGGCCCGGATTATCGCGGATAAGGGCGCCCGGACCGTGTTTATCAAGGGCGGGGCAAAACTTCCGGGGGCGGCCACGGCGCAGGATGTTTTTTTTGACGGGAAAGATTTTAAAATCCTGGAAGACACCCTGATAAAAACCGCCTGGACCCACGGAGCGGGATGTACCACCGCGGCGGCCATTACCGCGGGCCTGGCCCGGGGGCTTTCGGTATACGATTCCATAGCCCTGGCTAAACGGTTTATCACCGGCAGCCTCAAGGCCGGGTTTGCCCTTAACCGGTGGGTCGGCCCCGGAAACCCCAGCGCCTGGCGCCCGGCCTTTAATTAGCGTCTGTCCATAATGCTTGTATCATATTATAGGAAAAACCGGCGGAACCGAGGATGAATCAGGTTCTGGAAATTATTTCCCGGGAAATAAAAAACCAAAACAGCCGTTTTGTTTTTCCTTCGGAAACCGCTTCTTTGGCCTGGGCGCGGAAGATCTGCGCCTTTACCGGGGAGCGTTCCGTGGCCGTCAACCGTTTCCTCGCCTGGGACCGGTTCAAAGAACGGGCCGTCCGGGCGGGGCCGGGGGATCAAAAACCGGCGTCCCAGGTTATCAGAAAACTCTTTACCCAGGGGCTGGTCAAAAAAAACGCCGAAGCCGCCCGGAACCTCAAGGCCGCTTCCGCCGGAGAAACCGGGGGGTTCCCCTTTTGTTCCCTCATCCCCCGGGAATTCGCCGGGGAGGGGGCCGTCTTTGCCGGAGATATCGCGGGGATACTCCCTTCCCTGGCCCTGCTCAAAACCCGGCAGGCTCAAACTCCGGGGTTTACCCCCGATGACGAAGACCGGGATTTTGCCCTCCTGGAAAAGGAATACTCCCGTTTCCTCAAACAACACGGGCTTTTTGAACCCTCCTGGGAAAAACCGCCCCTGGGGGACCGGATTTCGGTGTATTATATTTTTTTCCCCGAGGCCATCGAAGATTTTGCCGAATACGCGAAACTCCTTGAGGGGGAGCCGACCATCCGTCTGGTCCGTCTGCCCCCGGGGGAACCATCCCCGGCCCTGTATTTTTATGATTCCCAACGGGCCGAGATCCGCGGCGCGGTCCTGGAACTCCGCCGGCTCCACGAAGAGAAGGGGATTTCCTACGATGATATGGCGGTGAGCGTGGCGGGGTTCGCGGATGCGGAACCCTATCTGCTGCGGGAACTGACCCTCTACCACATCCCCTTTCGCCGGCGGGCGGGGAAACCCCTGGCGGACTACGGCGCGGGGAAATTGTTCTCCCTGATCAATGCCTGTGTGGCAAACAACTTTTCCTTTGCCGCCCTGAAATCCCTGCTTCTCAACGAACATCTGCCCTGGGGGGATCCGGAACGGAACGATGAATTAATAGAATTCGGGATAAAAAACAACTGCGTTTCGGGGTTTATTGACCGGGGCCGGCCCGTGGACAGTTGGCTTGAGGCATTCGGCCGATCCCGGCGGGAGGAGCGGCTTAAAGATTATTATGAACGGCTGAAAAACCACCTCTCATCCCTCGCGGCCTCCCGGAGCTTTAGGGACATCAGAAACCGCTATTTTGCTTTCCGGGGGCGGGTCTGGGAAAAATCCCCCGGAACGGAACGGATCCGGGAGGCATACCCCGAGGCGGCCCATCCGGGGTCGGTATTTCCGGGCTTTCTTTCCCGGGATAACTGTACCGATGAGGGAGACGCGGTATTGGCCCGTTGTATCGAGGAGCTTTCGGCCCTGATCCGGCTTGAGGAGGACTATCCCGATCTGGTTCCGCCGTCGCCCTTTGGTTTTTACCTCGATATATTAGGGGAAAAACAGTACGTTCCCCTGCAACACGATTCGGGGGTGAATGTTTTCCCCTACCGGGTCGCCGCGGCGGCCCCCTTTTCCTGCCACCTCGTCCTCAACGTTACCCAAAGCGCCGCCACGGTACTCTACGAACCCCTTGGTTTTTTGCGCCAAGACAAACGGGAAAAATTGGGGCTGCCCGATGCGGACGCTTCCCCGGCTTTTTTCCGGCTTTATCAGCTTGAGCCCCCGGGGGCCTTTACCTCCATAACCCGGTTCAGCGCATCGGAACGGGCCTTTTCCGGCTGGGCCATACCCCATAGTTTTTTCGCCGGCAGCCTTGAGGCCCCGCCGCCCTCCGGTGATGATCCTTGGGCGCGGGAACGGGACTGGTGGGCCGGGAACGGGTATGTTTCCACCGGGCCGGGCGGGGCTTCGGGGGCCCTTCAATTCCCCCCCCGGCTTTTCCCCCTGCAAAAAAAAGGGTTTGATACCTGGCAGTCCACCCTATGCGGCTCGGGGACCCCGGCCTTCAACATCCTCCGGGAACCTTTTCCCGACCGGGAAACCTGCGCCCGGATGCTCCGGGAGCGGATCGGGGCGGTGCAAAGAAACCATGAGGCGGGGGACTGCCTCAAAGCCTCCGCCACGGATCTGAACAACTTTTTTTATTGCCCCGTCTATTGGCTCTACGGCAAGATCTTTGCCGTAGCGGGGTTTTCCCCGGAGGCGAAACTCCTGGACGACGCTTCCCTGGGTTTATTGTACCACGAGATCCTCAAAAACCTCTTTACCCGGATCCGTGAAGAGGACCGGGTGTTTAACGCCGGCCATATACCCAAATACCGGGACTGGCTCCGGGGGTACACCGATGAGGCGGCCCGGCATTACCCCGCCTTTCAGGGGCCCCTGGCGGTACCCCTCCTGGTATCCCAGTCCGCGGTTATCGCCCAAAGGCTGGGGGGGCTCCTGGAAATTGAGGCGGCATATTTTCCCGGATACGCCGTGGCGGATCTGGAATATCCCCTGGAATTTGTTACCGGTAACATCCTCTTTAACGGAAGGCTTGACCGGGTCTCCCTTTCCCCGGAGGGGGAACCCGTGATCATCGATTACAAAACCGGCCCTGCCCCCTCAAAGAAGCGCAGTACCCATACCGAAGATTCCCCCCTGGGGGATTTTCAGATGCCCATGTATATCAGCCTCTACGAGGAAAAAACCGGCCGTACCGTGGGCGGGGCCTTTTTTATGAGTATCAATCAACGGGAGGTAACGGCGGTCGTCGGGTCGCCGGGCAGAAAACGGGGGCATACCCGGGAGGCCTATGAGGAAACCCTGGCGGCCTTTAAAACCCAGGTGAACGAATTTGCCGCCGCCGTAAATTCCCTGGATTTTTCCCCGGGGGAAGTGGATTTTCAAAGATGCCTGGACTGTGCATATAAAACCGTTTGCCGTACCACCTTTTCGTTGAACCCCCGGGAGAAAAAACATGGCCGATAATCTTGCGGAACTTGACCGGGAGCAGCGGGAAGCGGCCGCGGCAAAAACCAACGTGGTGGTCGCCGCCGGGGCGGGTTCCGGCAAGACCAAGGTCCTGGCCGCCCGCTACGCCTGGCTGGTGATGGAACGGGGGTACCGGGTGGGGGAAATTCTCACCCTCACCTTTACCAATAAAGCGGTAAACACCATGTACCGCCGCATCTACGACCTGCTCGCGGCGCGCCAGGATAACCCCGAAGCCTGCCGGGGGATCCGGGATTTTCACCAGGCCCGCATCTCCACCCTGGATTCTTTTTGCGCCCGGATTGCCCGTACCGCGGCCCGGCGTTACGGCATCAGCCCGGACTTTGTTATCGATGACGGGGGGGTGCGGAAACTTGCCCGGGACGCGGCCCTGCCCTTTGTGCTGAACCACCGGGACAACCCGGCCCTTCAGCTTTTGATGGCGGACCGGAAGATCCGGGTCCTGGCGGAGGAACTTTTTGCCGGGATTATGGCTGCCCACAGCCCCATCAGTAATCCCCTGGATTTTAGCTCCTTTAAAAAGGCCCAGGGGGAGGAACTCCTCCGGCAATGGGGCAAAAAAACCGGGGAAGTACGGGACCTGACCGCCGCTATCCGGCAGGAACTGGAGGGGATCGCCAAAAAAACCAACAGTTTTTATCTGAGAATTACCGGAGCCCTGACCGGGCCCCTGCCCCCGGCCCCGGACATCCGGAGTTTACTGAAAAAAAACGGTTTTTTGGATAACGGCGAAGGGGCCGGCCCGGAGCAAACCGGGGAGGCCCTGGGGCAGGAAATACGGCGGTATTTTGAATACCTCTTTAATTTAAAATCCCAAAGCCATCAGGGGGGCAATGGGGCGGAATTTACCCTTCTCAAAGAAAATCTCAACGAACTCAGGAACCGCCTCTACGGGGAGTTGGAATCCCTGGCCAATATGGCCCTTCAAAGCGGGATCGCCGCCGGGGTGTTCCCCCTGGCGGAGGAGTTTCAGGGGCAGCTCAACCGGCGGAAGCGGGAAGCGGGGATCCTCAGTTTCCAGGATGTCGCCCGCCTTGCGGTGGACGCCCTGGCCCGGTATCCCGATATCCGAAGGGTGTATAAGGATATGTTCCGGGCGATAATGATTGACGAGTTTCAGGATAACAACGGTTTACAGCGGGATCTGATTTTTTTACTTGCCGAAAATCCCGGCAGGATGGAGCCGGGGATCCCCCGGCCGGAGGAACTTTGCCCGGACAAGCTCTTTTTTGTGGGGGATGAAAAACAGTCGATTTACCGCTTCCGGGGGGCGGATGTTTCGGTGTTCCGCGGTCTCGCCCGGACCCTTTCCGGCGTTTCCGGGGATAACAGCAGCCTCAGCCTGATCCACAATTACCGGTCCGCGCCCCTCCTCATCGGGGCCTTTAATTTTATTTTCGGGGGCCTGGGGCCGGACCCATCCGGGGATGCCGCGGCCGGGCCTCCGGCTCCGGGGGTGTTTCTCCCCCCGGACGGGGATCCCCCGGATTTTGAGGCCGCCTACAGCCGGATCTATCCCTCCCCGTCCCGGGCCGCCGATCCCCGGAGCCGGGAAGAGCCGCCGGTTTATTTCTGTTTTCTTGATAAGGACCGGATGCCCCCGGATGATCCCGGGGGGCTTTCTTCCCCGGACCTGGAGGCGGTTTTTATTGCCGCCCGGATTCGGGAGATGGTTGATTCGGGGTACCCGCTTGCGGATCGGGACCAGGGGACTCAGCGGCCCTGCGGGTATGGCGATTTCGCCATCCTCCAGCGGTCCTATACCCATCAGACCGTCCTGGAAAAACAATGCAAGGCCTTCAACATTCCCTTTACGGCGGACAAACCCGCGGGGCTTTTTACCGACGCCCCCATAAACGACCTCTATAACCTGCTGCGGCTTTTGGTGTACCCCGCGGACCGGATCGCCTACGCGGCCCTGATCCGTTCCCCCTTTATGCGGTTAAGCGACCTCACCCTTTCGGTGTGTATGCTGGACCCGGGGGGCTTGCCCTTTGACGAAGCCCTGGACGGCCGGGTTCCCCCGGAGGAACTGGCCCGTTATCGGCAGGCCCGGAAGTGGTACCAGGCCATGGCCGAAGCGGCCCGGACCCTGCCCCTGACCGGCTTGTTGACCACCTTATGGTACGAAGCGGGGTACCGGTACGAAACAACCTGGTCGGCCGCTTCCCAGATCTACGGGGAGTTGTTCGATCTGTTTTTTGAACTGGCCCGGATCAGTGAAATCCGGGGGGAAACCCTGGTGGATTTTGTCGATTACCTGGAGGGACTCCTGGGGGGGGAGGGAAAGCCCGACGATCTGGATGTGCCGGCGGAAGGGACCGGGGGGGTGCGGATCATGTCGATCCACAAAAGCAAGGGACTGGAATTCCCCGTGGTTTTTGTGTATGGCTGCGCCGGCCGGGGGGCGCATCATACCAATCCCCTGCCGGCCTATTGGAGCGAACAATTCGGCATCACCCTGAACCTGCCCCCGGCGGAAGAGCTGCCGGAAAACAGCGGTAATTATTTTTTTAACCGTCAAAAGGAGGAAGAGGCGGAAAAAAACACCGCCGAATTGCGGCGGCTCCTCTATGTGGCCATGACCAGGGCGGAAAGCGCCCTCTTTTTAACCGCCGCCCTTCCGGAGCGGACTAAGGAAGAAAAAGCGGACTTTGACCGGGAAGACGGGGGATATACCCCGGAATCCATAAAGGAACGGCTGGTCCGGCTCCGGGCGAAAAAGGAAACGGAGGCCGCGGCCAGCTTTTTGGACCTGCTCCTCCCGGTCCTTGCCCGGGCTGAAAATCCGCCTTTTTCAATCCGGACCATCCCCGTGGTGTCCCGGCGGGAACTTCGGGAACTCAGCCGGGGTTCCGGCGGGGGGGCGCCGGGTTCCCCGGAGGAAGCGGCCAAGGCCGCCGCCGCCTTTTATGCCGGGGCGGGGCTCATCGCCGCGCCGCCCCCGGCCCGTTCCCTTATCCCCGCGAGCAGCCTCCACTGCCCGGAGGGGGGGGGCCGGGATCGCGCCGGGGAGGAAGAGGACGACCTCAGCCGGCTCCTCAAAAAGGCGGGCCTCGGCCCCGCTGATTTCGGCGCCCTGGTCCACGGTTTTGTGGAGGCCCGGTTTTCAGGCGGGAAGCCCGGCCTCGGGCTGCTTGCCGGGGTGGACGAAAAAAACGCCGGGCTTATTCAGGCCGCCGCCCGGGAGATGGGGGACCGTTTTTTTTCCTCGGTTCTGGGACAGCGGAGCTTACAGGCGGCATACCGGGAAACGGAATTCCCCATCATCACCGTTTCAACGGCCGGGGAACGGCGCTTCACCATCACGGGCCAGATCGATTTGCTTTTTGAGTGGGACGGGGCAATCCAGGTGGTGGATTTTAAGACTGACCGGGCCGAAGACCCGGACCGCCACCGGGGGCAGCTGGCGGTTTATGCCCGGGCGGCGGGGGACATCTTCGGCAAACCGGTCCGGGCATGGCTCTTTTTTTTCCGTACCGGCCATGAGGTGGAACTTACCGCCGGGATACGGGAGGGGGATATAGAAAAAATGCTCACGGAGCAACCGCTCCACGAGCAACCGCTCCGCGAGCAGCCGCTCCGCGAGCAATCACTCCGTGAGTGACCGCTCCACGAACCGTTATAGGGCCGGAACCTCTTTTTTTGGGGGCCGGTTCTCCTTGGTCAGGTTCCGAACCCAACGCTCCTTCTTAAAAAAATGCCGGGCCACCAGGTACTTCGCGATATCGCTGACTTTAAGGATGGTGAACATCACCACCGGTTCCAGGGAGGTACATAGGGCCAAAAGAAACGCGCCGGGAACAAACAGCAGGGTATTCACCGAAACATCGGCGTACATACCCATGGCGGTATCCCCCCCGGCCCGGGAAATGGCAAACTGGGCGTTGAGCAGGCACCAGAGAGGCAAATAAACGAGGATCACATACACGAGCCCCAGACTGATCCCCCGGGCCGGGGCGGTGAGGTTGGTGAATACCAGGGGGATGAGGAGGGTGGCCAGGGCGGCCCCCGCCACCGAGGCAAAACATCCCGCTATCACGGCCCCTGATTTGAGCCATTCCGCCTTTATCCGGGCCTCATCCAATTTGCCCGCCCCCAGGCTTCCCCCCACAACCACCGCGGCGGCGGTCCAGATTCCGCCAAAAAGGAGGAAAAATATATTGGCGATGGTCCACCCCGCGGCCATCCCCGCCACGACCTCGGCCCCGCCCCGGCCGTTGTACAGGGCGGTCATAATCGTTTCGGAACTGATCCAGGATGCCTCGGAAAGGAACATCATCGCCGATTTGGACAGGATGGCCCGGATAAGGTGTTTATCCGTATGGAACAGGGTCCTCAATTTCGCGTAAAAGGGGGTATGGTTCTGTCTTATATAGAGGAGCAGCATCGTCAACTCAAAAATCCGGGCAATGATCGTGGCTACCGCGGCGCCTGAAACCTCAAGCCGGGGCGCCCCCAGGTTACCGTAGATAAGGAACCAGTTTCCCGTGGTATTTATCAGGGTAGCGGCGGCTGAAAAGATGAGGGGGATTTTCGGCAGTCCGATTTCACGGAAAGAACTGCCGATGACCGCGGAAATCGCCAGGGGGACCAGGGTAAACGAGGTAAGCCGCAGGTAATTTGAACCGATGGCCACAATTTTATCCTGGGCGGCGTTTCCCATGGTCATCATGACGATCATAGCCGAGGGAATTGTCCAGCAAAGGATAAAATAAAGGATCGAAGCAGATAAGGCAAAGATCACTTTGAACCGGTAGGCGTGCCGCATCCCCTCGGCGTCGCCGGCGCCTTTGAATTGGGCAAGGTAAATCCCCCCGGCGCCGCAAATAGCGTTAATCACCACGATAAAGATAAAGTTGATCTGGTTCGCTACATTCACCGCCGCCATGCTGATGTCCCCCAGACCGGCAACCATAAAATTGTCGATCAAGGACACCATACTCATGATAAATTGCTGCAACATGACCGGTAAGGCAATACTCAGGGTTTCCCGGTAAAAACTAAGCGGACCAAAATGTTTACTAGATAATAGCATAAAAATATAGATTATCCCGTAATTAACCGGTTAGTCAACCGGAAG
>JAITKD010000139.1 GCA_031278575.1 Spirochaetaceae bacterium
AAGTTGACCATCGAAGAAATCGGCGCCCTGGGGTCCGGCCACATCGGCGGGGCCATGTCCATCGTGGACATCTTGACCCTGCTGTATTTCCACCGGATGAAGGTAGACCCCGCCAATCCCCGCTGGGAAGACCGGGATCAGCTGGTGGTTTCCAAGGGCCATGCGGGGCCCGCGGTTTACGCCGCCCTTGCCCTCAAGGGTTTTTTCCCCAAGGAATGGCTTGCCACCCTTAACCAAGGGGGGACCAAACTCCCCAGCCACTGTGACCGGAACCTTACCCCCGGCATTGATATGACCGCCGGGTCCCTGGGGCAGGGGTTTTCCGCGGCCCTGGGAATAGCCCTGGGCCTCAGGATGGATAACAAACCCGCCCGGGTTTATGCCATTATCGGGGACGGCGAGTCCGACGAAGGCCAGATCTGGGAAGGGGCCCTTTTTGCCGCGGCCCAGGGCCTGTCCAATATCACCGCCTTTACCGACTACAACAAGCAGCAGCTCGACGGCTATACCAAGGATGTCCTGGAACTGGGGGATCTTACCGCCAAATGGAACGCCTTCGGCTGGTACACCCAGGAAGTAGACGGCCACGACCTGGAAGCCCTGGATAACGCCGTCGAAAAAACCCTGGCCCAAAAGGACAAACCCTCCATGATCATCATGAATACCATCAAGGGCAAGGGCTGTTTTTTTGCCGAGGGGATCGAAAAAAACCACAGCATGGCGTTTAACCTGGAAAAAGCCCGGGAAGCAATCGCCGTTTTGGACGGGAAAGAATAGCGGCGCCCGTGCCGCTCAACACCCCCCGTGTTTTTGTTTATAATAAGGAGAAAATAGTTATGGAAACAAAAGAAATGCGCGCCGCCTATGTGGAAACAATAACCGCCCTGGCGGAAAAAAATAAGAACATCGTGGTTCTGGAAGCGGACCTGATGAGTTGTACCAATACGGGGAGCTTCAAAAAAGCCTATCCCGGTCAATTTTTTAATGTGGGCATCGCCGAGGCGAACCTCGTCGGCGTGGCCGCGGGACTTTCCGCGGTGGGGAAAATCCCCTTTGCCGCCACCTTCGGCTGTTTTGCCTCCCGCCGGACCTTTGATCAGTTTTTTATCTCCGCCAATTACGCCCGGCTCAACGTAAAACTCATCGGGATGGATCCCGGAGTAACCGCGGCCTTTAACGGCGGTACCCACATGCCCTTTGAGGACCTTGCCCTGATGCGGGCCATCCCCAAACTCACCATCGTGGAACCCTCGGACCCGCGGAACTGCGCCGATTTTGTCCGGCAGGCCGCGGAGAACTACGGCTGTGTGTACCTGCGGCTTCCCCGCAAGTCCGTCCCGGTCCTCTATGGCGAAAACGACCGCTTCCCCTTCGGCAAAGCCCGGGTATTCAAAGAAGGAAAGGACCTCTGTTTTATTGCCCTGGGAAGCCTTATGGTGAACGAATCCCTCAAAGCCCGGGAACTCCTCGCCGCCGATGGAATCGACGCCGGTATTTTGGATGTCCTCACCCTCAAACCCATAGACCGGGAAGCGGTATTAACCCAGGCATCCGCGGTAAAAGCCCTAATCAGCGCTGAAAACCACCAGATCAACGGCGGCCTCGGCAGCGCCGTAGCGGAAATCCTCGCGGAATCAGGCTTCCGGGGCAAATTCGCCCGGGTTGGCGTCATGGACGAATTCGGCGAAGTGGGCGCCCAGGACTACCTGACCAAACGTTTCGGCCTGGATGGGGAAACCCTCGCCCGCAAAGCCCGGGAATTACTCCGCTAGTACCCATCCGCGCCCCCCCCGGATTTTGTTTGGGAATTCGGGCGCATCCGGCCTACGGCCGGACCGGGCTATCCGCTCTAATAAATAGGAACCGGCGCCGCCGGTCCCTATTTATTCCGCTCCTATCCCTTGCGCAGCTTCGCCTCCGGCCAAATGTGCGGCGTACCCCCTCAACCTGCCCTATCATTCCGCCGTTCTTACCCGGTTTCAGGACAGATCTTTCCCCTCAGACGCTTTCACGTGGGGACAGAAACAACCGTGATCCGGGACCCGGAGCGGATTGGCGCCGTTTATCCGGGGGAAGGGGCGGTAGGGAAGGGGAATTTGAGCGGAAAAGCGTATATACCCCCCGTTTCCCCCCAACAGGGTCTGACCCCATTGTTCCCCCCTTCGCGCCGGCTCCACCCGGCCCCCCTGGCCCTCCGCTTTCGGTTTTTTTATTTTTCTGAAAAAATGACAAACACTATAAATAGCGTTGTTCAAAAACTTCAGTTTTTGAACAGATTCCGATAAAAACCGACTTGGGAGAGGGCCATGGGGTTCTTGAACAAGTCCAATATATACCGAATGTCCAAACAGGAAAATTTAAGCCGTAAAAATTGAAAGCAAAAACCGCGTACTTGTTTGCCCTTTGGGCAAAGCCCCCTTGCCCAAAGCGCCGCGCGGAGGCTCATTTCCGCGCGGGTCCTCGGGCTAAAGCGCTTGGTTACGTACTATGAGACAATCGATCTACTAGCGGGGAACAATCTCCAGGACCTTTTTTTTGGCGCCGTTCTGGATCTCAAAAAGATACAGCGGCTTGTTCCAGGCATAGCCGTGGCTGTTGCTCCAGGTAAACTGAATGCCTTCAA
>JAITKD010000159.1 GCA_031278575.1 Spirochaetaceae bacterium
GGCGCCGCTTATCCGGGCGCGGGGGCGGGGAGAAGGGGGAATATGAGGGAAAGCGCGGTTTGAATCGCCGTTTCCCCATACTGGGGTCTGACCCCGGCGGCTGAATCCCCCCGCCCCTCTCCGGCCTCCTCCTCAAGCGGCGGCTCCCCCTCCAGTATCCACGACCCGTACCGGTCCCCCCAGATATGCCCGATCCGGCCTTCCGCCCGGTTGTACCGCTGGGCGAACACCTGTTTCAGCCACTGCATGATAGCCGGAAGTTCCAGCCCGTCCGCCGGCTTGATATAAAATGTCAGCCAATCATCGGCAAGACACAGCCCGCGAATCTCGAAAACAAATCGAAGCGTCGTTTGCCGGAACACCTGGGCAAACAGCGCCAGGGCCTTATTGGGGACCGGCGCCACGGCGCCGGTCCCTCGGCTGAAGAGGGGCTCCCGGTTGTTGACGCGGGTACGGATTTCGTACCACACCCCCTGTTTCAGTGTTCGTAATTGTCTCATATAGAATATATGCGCTTGAGGAGCGGATTGCTTTAATGAAAAGCAAGAAACAGGGAAAAAATCCATGGAGGGTCAGACCCCCACCTCACCGCAGGCCGGTTTTTTTGAGGGCCTGGTCTATATCGGCGATAATGTCCTCCCCGTCCTCAATGCCTACGCTGAAACGGAAAAAGCCCCCGTGAAATTCCTCTGGGTAGAGGTATTGACGTTCATCCTTTTCGCCTAAAAAAACGATGAGGCTTTCGTCGTGGCCCAGGGAAACCGCGGAGGTGATGAGTCTGAGGTGGCTGACAAAACGGTTGTGGGTATCGTGGTCCGCGTCCAAGCCGAAGGCCAGAACCCCGCCGAAGCCCGGAGACATCTGGGAGGCGGCGACGGCGTGACCCCGGTGGCTTTCCAGTCCCGGATAGGCCGTAAACCGGACCCGGGGAAGGCGCTCCAGATACCGGGCAACCGTGAGGGCGTTTTCGTTATGCTGCCGCATCCTGAGGGGCAGGGTAACCGAACCCCGCGTGATGAGCCACGCGTTAAAGGGACTGATAATACCCCCCAGGTTCACCTGGGACTGGGCGCGGATCAGGTCCAGGTGGGCCTTTTTGCCGATCACCGCCCCGCCCATGGCATCCCCGTGGCCGTTGATGTATTTGGTGAGGCTTTCCACGGAAAAATCCGCCCCCAGTTCCAGGGGCCGCTGGTTGTAGGGGGAGGCAAAGGTGTTGTCCACCGAAAGGAGGGCCCCGCCGGCATGGGCGATCCCGGCGATACCCCGGATGTCGGAGACGGCCAGGGTGGGGTTCCCCGGGGTTTCGATGTGGACCAGCCTGGTGTTGGGCCGCATCGAAGCCCGGACCGCCTCCGGATCCCCGGTGTCCACGATGGTAGTTTCAATGTTAAATTTATGGTTAAACAATTCGTTTAACAGCCGGTATACCGCGATATAGGTTACGCTGGAAAAAACCACATGGTCCCCGGTTTTGAGCAGGGCGAAAAACAACCCCGACAGGGCCGCAACCCCGCTGCCCAACACCACGCAATCCTCACCCCCCGAAAGGGAAGCGAGCTTTTCCTCCAGGTACTTCTGGTTGCTGCCCCCGTTCCGGGTGTAGAGGTTTTTGCCCGCCCCGCTCCAGTTCATCTCCGAGGGATCATAGGGCAGGGCGTAACTATTGGCCATGGTGATGGGCCGCCGGATCGCCCCGGTTTCCCCATCCACCTCATTCCCGGCATGAACCGCCCGGGTAGAAAACCCAAATTCTTTTCCGTAAATTCGCTTTTCCATAATTTTCTTATTAATACTAGTGGATATATAGAATAATGGCAAGCCCCTTGAGGCCGGCAGTTTTACCTTTACCCGGATTTTTCCCGGTAATAGGGGCGCATTTCCGGCGCAAGCGCCGGAAACCGGGCTTTCCGGGGCTCCGCTCCGCTCCGGTCCCAGCGCTATGCGCCGGGACTGCTTCGCACCCCTCCAATCCCTTGCGCGTTTCGTACCCGGCGGCTTTTTCGGTAATTATAAGCCGTTAACGGTAAAATTACTGCCTTGAGGCTTTCCCAAAACTTCAGTTTTTGGAAGACAAGTCTTGCCTGTCAAGCAGCCTTGAAATTCGCCTTTACCTCAAAATTCAGGGTGCGTATATTTTTTATAGAAAGAATTTAACCACGAACAGACACGAACCACACGAAGAACATCCGGTCAACGCCGGTATCATTCTGTCCAAGCCTATAACACCCGGTAATACCCGCATTTAAGGTAGAGGGATTCGTCATACCCCACCAGAATGGGGTGATCCGCGGGCTGGTAACGGAAATCAAGCTGGAGGATCCGGCGGCCGGCGTCAAGGGCGGCGTCGGCGACCAGGGCTTTGAAGCGGCCTTCGTCCAGGGCCTGGCTGCAGGAACAACTTACCAGGACGCCGCCGGGGGAAAGGAGCTTTATGGCCCGGAGGTTAATTTCTTTATACCCCCGCAGGGCCCCTTCCAGGGCGGAACGGGATTTGGCAAAGGCCGGGGGATCCAGGATGATGAGATTGAACCGCTCTCCCCCCCGTTCATAGGCCCGGAGGACCTCGAAGACATCCCCCTCCACCGCGGTTACCCGGTCCTCCACGCCGTTCAGCCGGGCGTTCTTTTTGAGGGTTTCCAAGGCGGGGGCGGAAACATCCAGGGCGGTTACCTGGGGGTTCATCCCCTGGGGATGTATCCCCCCGCCGAACCGGGCGGCGTGGATGCCGAAGCCGCCGGTATAGGCGCAGCAGTCCAGGACCCGCCCGCCGGCGGCAAAGGCCGCTGCCCGGAGGCGGTTTTCCTTCTGGTCCAGGTAATGACCGGTTTTTTGCCCCTCCTCAAGGTGGACCATAAAGGGAAGGCCGTTTTCAAAAATTACGATCCCCCCGCCGGGGAAACTCCCCCGGATAAGCCCTCCCCGGCGGGGAAGCCCCTCAAGCTCCCGTGCCCGGAGGGCCGGCTTTTCCACGATCCCCGCCGGAAGCCCCAGGGGCGGTCCGGTTTCCGCCGGGTCTTGCCCCGGTGTGGGGAATCCCGGCGGTACAAACCGCTCCAGGACCTCCTCCAAGGCGGCAAGGATCTCCTCCCGGCGGCGGTCCATCCCCCAGGCGAGGAACTGGATCGAAAGCCAGGAACCCGGCTTTCCCAGGGCGGCTTCGGCCTTTTCAAAGGTGAGGGGTTCCCCGGAAAGGCCGGCCCCCGGCCCCTCGCCCAAAAAGAGCGCCTCGATGTCCCCCAGGGGCCAGCCCACAAACCGGTCCACGATAAGGCCGGGGAGAAAATCCGCCTCCCCAAAAACGATCCGGGCGGAGTCCCGGAAAAGGTCGTATCCCGGAAAACGCCTCCCCAGGGACTGCCGGATTCGGCGTTTAAAAAACCCCCTATCCACCCCTTCTTTGGAGGGGCTGTATATCCGGGCGATGATCTTGGAATGGGGGTTCACAAAACCCCGGCCCAGGTAGGTCTTACGGGAACTTTCCACATCCGCGGGTTCCCCGGCCTCCAGTTCCTCCGGGGGCAGGGGCTTAAACCCTCCGGGAACGGGCGCCAGGATCCGGGAAACTTCGTTATCATAGACCCAGGGATGGCCCCCAAGGATACGTTTTTCTTCCCCGGGTTTTAAAATAATCCGTTTCATTATAGTACCATCCCCCTATCAATTTTTGGAACCGGATCAGCGCCTTTCCCCCCGCGCCGGCTTTGGCGGGTGATCAGCCTTCCTCCGGGGGGCTGCGGCGGACAATAAATTCCTCCCGGGAAGCCCAGGGCCGTTCCGCCGCCGCTGCCCGGGCGAGAAAGACCCCCTGGGCCCGCAGGGGCGGTTCCTCCGGCGGCGGGGTCAGGGAGGTCCAGGAGCCGTCCTGATTCAGGAGCCGGGCCTGGCAGTTGTCCTGGAAATAGGTTTCCAGTATGGAATACACCTGCTTTTTTAGTTCCTCCTGGATCACCGGGAACATCAGTTCCACCCGCCGTTCCAGGTTACGGGTCATCCAGTCGGCGCTGGAAAGAAAAAGCTCCTCCGCGCCGCCGTTGGCAAAATAGAAGATCCGGCCGTGTTCCAGGTAGTGGTCCACAATACTCACCACCCGGATATTTTCCGAAAGCCCCGGTACGCCGGGAACCAGCATACAGATCCCCCGGACATTGAGGAAGATCTTCACCCCCGCCTGGGAAGCGCGGTACAGGGCGTCAATCATCTCCTTGTCCGCCAGGGCGTTCATTTTGGCGAGAATTTTACCGGGATATTCCTGGTTTGAACGTTTTGCCTCCCGCTCTATCCGTTGTAACAGGTTGTCTTTCATGGCCGTGGGGGCCGCGATCAGGTTTTGGGTCCGCAGGATCGCCGAATAACCGGTGATCATATTGAAGATGAGGCTTGCGTCAAAGGCGATATCGTCATTGGAGGTGAAGATCCCGATATCCTCGTATTGTTTTGCCGTCCGGTCATTGTAATTCCCCGTGGAAAGGTGGGTGTACCGCCGGATCCCCCCGCTTTCCCGGCGGATGATAAGGCTGATCTTGGCGTGTACCTTGAGTCTGGCCAGGCCGTATACCACAATAACCCCGGCTTTTTCCAGACGGTTCGCCCAGGAAATATTCCGTTCCTCATCAAAGCGGGCCTTGAGTTCCACCACCGCGGTAACGTGTTTTCCGTTCAGGGCGGCTTTTTCCAGGGCCTTCACAATGGGAGAATCCCCGCTGGTCCGGTACAGGGCGGTCTTGATGGAGATCACCTGGGGATCTTCCGCGGCGTCCTGGAAAAAACGCACCACCGGATCAAAGGATTCATAGGGAAGGTGGAGCATCACGTCCCCCTGGTTTATCCGGTCCCACAGGGGTTCGTCTTCGGTAAACGCGGGGCTCCGGTAAATCGCCGGGGGGACGCTTTTTAATTGCTCGAAACCCCGGATCGAACCGAGTTCCGCCAGGGTCCTTAAATCCAGGGGGCCGTCAATCTCATACAGGTCATCGGCCTCCAGATCCAAGCGCCGGGCCAATTCGTCCCGAAGCCGGGCGCTGCCCGGGGAATAGGTCATCCGCACGGGTTTGGAAGTTTCCCGGCCCACCAGGACCTCTTCCATGGCCTCGATAAAATCTTCGTCCCGTTTTTCATCCACCGAAAAATCCGCGTCCCGGGTGAGTTTAAACACCATGGTTTCTTTTACCCCGTAACCGGGGAAAAGATAGGCCCCCCAGGTTATTACCATATCATCCAACAAGGTCCAGCGGATATTCCCGCCGGTTTCAGCGGGAAACCGGATCATGCGATCCAGGGCCGAGGGAATACGGATTATGGCGATGGGTTCATCCCCGGTCTCACCGGAAAGGAGGAACGCCACATGGACCCCTAAGTTTCCGATGAAAGGCAGGGGCTTATCATCCTCGATCCGCAGGGGGGTGAGGATGGGCAGAATATCCCGGATAAACCGGGATTCAAGATAATCCTTTTGGGATTCGGAATAAGCGCCGGGCCGGACCAACTCCAGCCCCTCCCCGGCAAGGGCGGGGAAGATCTCTTCCCGCAGGCAGCCATACTGCCGCTTGATGATGGACCGGACTTTTTCCCCGGTCATTTTAAGCTGATCCTCCGGGCTGAGTCCCGACAGGTCCGGAGCCGCCCCGGATCGCAGGGCCCGTTTCATCGCCGCCACCCGGATCATAAAAAATTCATCAAAATTTGAAGAAACAATCGATAAAAACCGCATCCGGTCCAGGGGCAGGAGGTCCCGCCGCAGTCCTTCTTCCAAAACCCGGCCGTTAAAATCTATCCAGGAAATATCCCGGTTAAAATAAACCGCTTCCATAATCCGCCTTAGGTGAGTACCACCTTATACCCAAATACATCCTGAAACAAATCGGCCTTTTCTTCCAGCCCCCGGTGTTCCAAACTTAAATCGTAATTCCCCTGGGTATGGAGGACCAGGGTTTCGGTCCTCCGTTCCAGGATGATGTTTTTTATATGCTGGGAATGTCCCCGGTCCAGGGCGTCCGCCACCCGGAGGATGGAAGCCATTTTAAGCACCAGTATCCGGTCTTCCCGCTGGAGGGCGATATAGTCGATATCCGTTGGGGCAGGGAGGGCGCCCCGGTGATAACTTATCACATTGGCGATGAGGTCCAGCTCTTCCCGGTGGAGGCCGAAGATCTCCGAATTGGACACGATGTACTGGCCGTGTTTGTGGTGGGAAGAACTGCGGATGAACATACCCACGTCGTGGAGTATGGCCGCCACCTCCAGCATCATCCGTTCCCGCCGGTTCATCCCGTGTTCACGGGTGAGGGCGTCGAATATGACCAGGCACAGGTCCGCCACATGGCGGCTGTGGGCCTCATCGTAATGGTATTTCCGTCCCAGGTTGACCGCCGAGGCAATAACCTGGGAAAAAAACTCCTCCTGTAATTCCGGATCTACCCCCCGGGCCAGGTCGATAAGGAGTCCTTCCCGGATGGAAATCGAAGGAACCACCACCTGGGTCGCGGAGGTCCGTTCCAGAAAGCGTTTGTACACCATAATGCCGGGGATAAACCCTTCGGCGTCTCCAAAAGGAATGTGTAACTTCTGTACACATTCTTCCACACGGTAGTTTTGTATTTTTTCCACAAATTCGATAAAGGTATCCCGTTCTATGATCCGGCAGTGGGGGTTAAATTCCGTTCCCCGCTGGTCCGCCACGAACCGCATATCGGAACCGGCCACCACAAAGGTCCTGACGTAGGACAGATCCATTTCGGAACTCAAAAATTCCGAGGTATTCCTGACGTTTTCGTTTAAAAACCGCTCCTGAAACCGGGTGGACCCCAAAAAAAACCGGGACTGCTGATCGATAAAGATGGTCCCCAGTTTAAGGCTGTGGGCGGACACCATCTTCCCCCGGCGGAGGAGCATGATCTCCGTGGACCCCCCCCCCACCTCGATGATCATGGAATTGGCCCGCCAAAACTGGGGGAGGTCGTTCTTCAGGGCATACCGCACCGCCAGGTACATAAGGCGGTTTTCCTCAATCCCCTCCACGATACTGAGCCGGAACCCCGTTTCCTGGTGGAGGCGGTCCACGAACACATCCCGGTTCCGGGCCGCCCTGAGGGCGCTGGTGGCGATGACATGGGTATCCTCGTCTTTTATATCCCAGCTCCGCAGGAGTTCCTTGAAATTTTTCAGCACCGAAAGACATTCCAGAAAGGATTCCCGGGATATGAGGCCGGAAATAAACACATCCCGCCCCAGGGCCACGGGTTTACCCGCCCGGTCCAGGATCCGCCATTCGCCGCCGCCGGCAATTTCCGCCACTAAAAGCCTTATCCCGGTGGAGCCGATTTCTAAAACAGCGGTAAGACGGGTTTCAGCAGCCATGTATGTATCCTATTGATGATTATACTAAAGAGAAAGAAAACTGACAAGCCGAACAGGATAAACGCATGAGGCTGTTCCAAAACCCGGTTGGTGCGAACCTTCGGTTCGATGGAACAGGCTCATAACGCCGAAAAAGCTGCCGCGCAATGTATTTGCCCATTTCATTGCGCAAATACAACGTTAAAGTAGCGCCGATTTATTCTCGATTGAATAAATCAGTGCTTCCTTAGATTTCTGCCCCGCGGAGGCTTATTCTTTTCCATTTACGTGGTTCGGGCGTGTGAACCGGCGGTCCGGCGTGGTTAATTTCTCATTTCCCTGCGTTTATCCGGTTCGGCTTGTCAGTCCCCGCTCTCTTTAGTATAATCATCAATAGGATACATA
>JAITKD010000187.1 GCA_031278575.1 Spirochaetaceae bacterium
ATAAAAATACTCCTTTTATGTTTCTATAAATAATAACACGGGCAGTATAGGTTTTTTGGGTATTTTGTGTCAATATAATGAGGCTGTGCCAAAACCCGGTTGGTTTTGGCACAGCCCCGTATGAAAAGGAATTTGGCGGGATAATTACCATTGTCAACCAGTTACGGAGGGGGAGCGCCTGGGTTCCGAAAAGGAAACGCGATCACCCCCTAAAAAGCCGTTTTTGACGCGGCTCCCCCTCGCTCCAGCCTCCTCGGGCTTCGCCCTGCGGTGGCTTCCGCTACCCCCACTCCTTTCCGCGCTCCCCCTCCGTAACTGAGACCGGGGATAATTACCCGGTATGCGGAAAGGTTACCGTTATGGCCGTTCCCTCCCCCACCGCGCTGATGACGGTAATTTCGGCCCGGTATTTTTCCGCGATATGTTTCACAATGGCCAAGCCCAGGCCGGTACCCCCCGACGCCTTGGACCGGCTTTTGTCCACCCGGTAAAAACGCTCGAAGATCCGGCCCTGGTGTTCCGGGGGAATCCCGATCCCCGTATCCGCCACGGTTACCGATGGGACCCCGTCCCCGGGGCTTACGCTCACCCGGACGCCGCCCCCCTCCCGGTTATACCGTACCGCGTTGTCGCAGAGGTTGCGGACCAGCTGCTCAAGGAGCCCCCGGTCGCCCCTGACCACGGCGTCCTCCCCGTCCAGTTCAAACCGGAGGCGTCTCTCCTTTGCCAGGGGGGTGAGGTCTTCAATACATTCGGCGGCGATTTCCCGAAGGCCGCAATTTTCCTCCTCCGAGGGGAGGAGAAAATTCTCCAGTTCCGAAAGTTTCAGGATGTCCGTGATCAGGGAAAGGAGCCGCAGGGATTCCCGTTCGATTTTTCCGGCGAATTCCCGCTCCTTGCCTTCCCCGGCCATGCCGTTGGCAATGAGTTCCGCGTAACCCCGGATGGTGGTCAGGGGGGTTTTGAGTTCGTGGGACACGTTGGCGGTGAATTCCTGGCGGATGTTCCCGGACTTTTCCATATCCGCGGTGAGTTGTTCCATCTCGGCCTTTTGCCGATGGAGCAGGGCCATCTGATCCTGGAGATTCCGGTTTTTTTCCACCAGGGCGGCAATAAAGGGGGCCAATTCCGGGTAGGGGGGAACCAAGTCCGGTGAATCCAGCCGATCCGCCAGTTTTCCGATGGGGAGGACGATCCGCCGGGTCAGGGCCGATGCGACAAACCGGCAGCCGATAAAAAGCCCGCCGTAGAGGACGGCGAACAGGGGCAGGGCCCGGAACAGGATCGACCAGAGGGTGTCGATCCGCCGGGAAAGGCGCAGAACCTTCCCGTCGTCCCGGCGGAGGGCGTAATACACCATCAGCCTCCCCAGGGTGCCGGAACGCCGCAGGGCCCAGCCCTCCCCGGAAGCCAGGGCGGCCCGGATCTCCCGCCGGTCCCCGTGGTTTTCCATGGCGTCCCGGTCCGCCTGGGTGTCCAGGAGCACCGCGCCTTCCGGCCCCACCAGGGTGATCCGGCTTATCCCCCCATCCGGGAAAAAAGGGACGATGCCGGAGAGGTCCAGCCGGGAAAGGAGCCGGGCCTCGGAACGGAGGTCGAACCGGACCTGTTCCAAAAGGATAGGGTAAAAAAAGAAAAGGCTTGCCAGGGCCGTTACCCCCAGGACAAGGATGCTGATCAGCCAAAGGTACCGGTAAATTTTACGTTTCATACAAAAACCGCGGAACATCCCCCTTCAAGTTTCGCTCTCCCCTATTTTATACCCCACCTGGCGGACCGTCAAAATATACCTGCCCGCGGAGCCGAGCTTTTTCCGCAGGGTACGGATATGGATGTCCACGGTCCGGGTCTCCCCGATATAATCAAACCCCCACACCTCGCGGATCAGCCGTTCCCGGGTGAAAACCACATCGGGGTAGGATATGAGTTTTTTAAGGAGTTCAAATTCCTTGTAGGTAAGCTCCCGGTTTTCCCCATCCGCGGTAACCAGCCATTTTTCCTCATCCACGGTGATGGATTTAAAGGTCAACGGCGCCGCCTTGCCGCCGCCGTCGGCGCGGCGGAGTACCGCCCGTACCCGGGAGAGGAGTTCCATGACCCCAAAGGGTTTGACCACATAATCATCCGCCCCCAGGTCCAGGCCCTTCACCTTGTCCATCTCCGTGGTCTTGGCGGTAACCAGGATCACCGGGAGCGAAGCGGTTTGGGGCTGGGAACGGAGCCGCTTCAGGATGGAAAGGCCGTCCTCGTCGGGAAGCATGAGGTCCAGGATCACCAGCCGGGGCAGGGTGTTTTTCAGGGCCTGCCGGAATTCAGTGCCCGAAGCAAAACCCCGGGCATCAAAAACCGCCCCCGCCAGGGAATAAAGCTCCAAATCCCGTATGTCCGGGTCGTCCTCCACCACGTAAATCAGGGCCTTTTCCATATTCCTCCGCATCCGGCGATCACCCTAAGGCCCCGGTTTCTAAGGAAGCACTGATTTATTCAATCGAGAATAAATCGGCGCTGCTTTAACGCAAGGTAAACAAAGTTTACCCCATTTGCGCAATGA
>JAITKD010000069.1 GCA_031278575.1 Spirochaetaceae bacterium
GAATGGATCGTAACCTACTCGGACATGGTTACCCTCATGCTCTGCTTTTTTGTAGCCCTTTTTAACCCCGACGATGTGGATCCCGCCCAACTGGCGGCGATGATTTCCTCGTTTAACAATATTGGGATGGGTTCTTCTACCGGGGGCAATACCCTGGGCATGGGTAAAAGCGCCGATTTAGGGAACACCATCATGTCCCTCCCCGCCCAGGACCGGGGCAAAGCCCTGGGAACCGCCCTCCGCCGGGCCACCAGCCTTTTTACCCCGGAGATCCGGTCAAACAAGGTCAAGGTTACCCAGGACGAGCGGGGATTGGTGATAAGCCTTGCATCGGATGCTTTTTTTGGCCCCGCCAGCGCCGTAATTAACATAGAAGAGACCCGGGATATCCTGTTCCGCCTGGGGACCCTCCTGGAATCCAACGAGGTCCAGGGCAGAAAATTCAGAATTGAGGGGCATACCGATTCGGAGTCCACCGATCCGAATGGGCCCTGGCCCTCAAACTGGGAACTTTCCACGGCCCGCTCCCTTGCGGTCCTCCATTACCTCACCGATATCGGGGTTGAAGAAAACCGCTTCCAGGTGGCGGGATTCGCCGATACCATGCCCATAAGCCGGGATAACACCCCTGAAGGCATGGCCTATAACCGGCGGGTGGACGTGATCATCCTGGACGACGGCCATTTATAGCGGCCGGTCAGCCTTTTTCGTTTTGCGTCCGGTACAACAGGGCCATGGCCAGATCCACTTCCGCCAGGGTGGTCCCCAACCGGGACGCGATAAGTTCCGAGGATAAACCCGTCCGGGCCAGCTTTTCCACCTGTTCGGCAAAAGACGGGGGGCCGGGTTCGATACCCTGGGGCGCCCGGGTAAAACGGGGCTTCCCCGGGGTATTACGGTTTCCGTCCCCGGCGGTTCCCGGCGGTTCCGCCTTTTCCCCCGGAATTTCCCGGGGCTCCGCTGTTTTTTGGGGCGCGGCGGACACGGCTCCCGTCTTTTCCGGGGGAAAAGGCGTTATTTCTCCGGGCCGGGTTCCCCGGGCATTTAAAACAGACCCTTTCAGCCCCAATTCAGTATAGGCCGCTTCCTGATTTTTCCCCCGGTTTATTTCCCTGGTATAGACGACGATCCGCCGATCCACGTCTTCCAGGAGGTCCCGCAGGGTTTTTATTCGTTCCGCTACCAGGCCGGCGTCCCGGTCGGTGATGGCGTCAATCTCGGCGATGAGTTTATCCGCCTCTTCCCGGAATTCCGCCAGGATCCGTTCCGGCCCGGTTCTGCGCCGGAGATAGGCGCGGAAAAACACAAAGGAAAATCCGCAAATGATAAGGCTGGCCGATGAAAAAAGAAGCGACAGGTCCATGGATCCTCCCCGTTCATCCGCTTATGTCAATGTTTCTTCCCAGATCCGGATCCCGGAATATCCACGGTTTCTTCTGAGGTTCCTCCGGGGGACTTTCGTCCCGCTCTTCCCGTCCCCGCGTTTCTTCATCGTTATTTTTTCGGGGATTTCGGTCTTTGATGGTTTCCGCGCCTTCCCCGGTATCCTGGGATTCATTCACCGACTGGATCCGCTCATCGGTTTTCCGCTGAATTTGATCCCCCTGCAGGGCCTGTTGTATATGCAGGCCCTCCTTTTGGGCGGCCTGGTTTTTCCCGACCTTGTCCAGTTGGGTAAACAGGGTTTGCAGATCAATCGGCTGGACTGCCATGATCGCCCCTTTTGGTTCTCCCGTCCGATTCTTCATATTTGATTACCCGGATCAGGTCATTTTGAAGAATAAAGGTTACCGCTTTGTATTCATTCCGTATTTCCTCTTTGACCTCCCGGATAATAATCTTAACCCCGGGATATACCTTGGAAGAAGCGGATACCCGTCCCAGGTTTCTTATGCCATAAAGAACCTCTTTAACTTGATTGATATCTTCGTCAATTTTATCCAGATCCTCCATAAGCATTTTCCGCTTATCCAGCAATTCCCGCATAAAAGTCTCTTTATCTTCGGGCAGGGACTTGTGTTGTTTTTTAATATTGATCAGGGTTTGCAGATTAAGCCGTATGTCCTCAAGCTGCTTTACCATGGCATCCTTGTTTGCCGTTAACGTCTCCATTTTTTCTTTATGTTTGGGCTCAAAACCCACTTCACAGATAGTTTCGGTACCGCTGGTGGAACTTCCCAGGGTTTCCGCGATAATCTCCTCGGTGGCCCTGAGCTGCCCCCCCACGATATGGGCCCGTTTCCCCTGGCAGACGATCCGCTTGGAGGCGTCGACATTGGAATTAATAATTCCGTCGGTAACGATCACCATATTTCCCGCCTCAACACAGGTGTTTTCAATAAACCGCGCCCAAAGGGAATGTCCGGCCTGTACGATCCCGGCGCCTTTGCCGGTAATGCCCTGGTGAACAATGATATCTCCGTCCGCAATCAGCTCCGCCTTTTCCACCGTACCGTGGACCTCAATGTTCCCCGCGGCTTTGACGGAAAATCCCGCCTCCACATTGCCGTTCACCACCACCGTCCCCAGGAAAATAATATTCCCGGTTTTAATATCCACATTTCCCTTGACGATGTATACGGGTTCCACATTTATTTTACCGTTTATCTCTACCACCTGCCCGTTCATATCCGCATAGATCGTAACCTCGTCATCCCCCACATGAACGTTTTTCCCCAGGGGCAGGACTATGTCTCTACCGTTAACCGCGGGAACCACCTTGCCGGTAACGGTCATACCCGCGGCTCCAAGTTCCGGGGGGATTTTTTTTGCCAGGGGCTGTCCTTCCACTACGTTCTGGATGATGTGAAGATCCTTAAAATCCACCCGGCCGTTGAACCCTTCCCGGAGATGTATCTTGGTATGTTCCGTTTCAAAATTATACTGAATATAGGCATCCCGGCCGTTGACTGGTTTAGTACCCTCGGCGATAAGAACATTCTCATTAAACACCGGCTTGTCCGCTAAGGTTCGGATAAAATCTTCATTAACCCCATGTACCACATGATTTTTCCGTAAAAAACTCAATATGGTTTCCGCGGGAAGGTCGCATCCCCCCAGGTCGGGAGGAGTTATCTTCATGTAGGCTTTCATCCCTCCATCGGTAATTTCTAATTTAATGTAGGCGTCATTTACCGGATTGCTTTCAAAATACCCTACCTTGACATAGACTCCCGCGGCTTCTTTGACG
>JAITKD010000086.1 GCA_031278575.1 Spirochaetaceae bacterium
CGGTATCCTGCCATGCTCTCTGATAAAGTCGTCTATTGCTTTACTGTCATACGCGCTGTCCATAAGGCTGTAACAAAAATGAACTTTTCCTTCGGTCAACTGCTCCATCGGTATTGCCAGTTGGCTGTCATGCACATTGGCTCCCGTTACCACGGCAGTCAAAGGAAACCCGGTATCACTGACATCAAGATGCAATTTGTACCCTTTCCAGAAAGCGACATTCCCTTCGCTGTTTTTCTATGACATGGACATTGCATATCAGTATCTTCAGCGCGTCCCGATTATCTCCGCCAGGGGAACGATGGCGATACCCTCGGCCTTGAAGCGGGCGTTTATTTTTTGTACAAAGGCCAGGGCCTGGGGGCCGTCGCCGTGGACGCAGACCGAGTCCGCGGTGAGGGTTATCTCTTTGCCGGTAATGGCCCTAACCCGCCCTTCCTTTACCATCCCCACCACCCGGTCCAGAGCCTCGTCTTCATCGGTGATCAGGGCGCCGCTTTTGCTCCGGGCAGCCAGGGAGCCGTCCTCTTCGTAGGCCCGGTCGGCAAAGACCTCCCGGGCAACGGGGATGCCCTGTTTTTCCGCGGCCCGGATCATCTCGCTCCCCGCCAGGGCAAGCAAAATAAGGCCGGGGTCCACTTCCGCAATGGCCCGGCAGACCGCTTCCGCGAGGACCGGGTCCCGGGCGGCCATGTTGTACAGGGCCCCGTGGGGCTTTACATGGGCGAGGGGAACCTTCCGGGCGTCGCAAAAGGCCTTGAGGGCGCCGATTTGGTATTGCACATAGGCCTTGGCCTCCTCTCCGCTGACCTTCATGTCCCGCCGGCCAAAGCCGGATAAGTCGGGAAACCCCGGATGGGCCCCCACCGCCACCCCGTGATCCCGGGCGGCCTTTACGGTTTTTGCCATGACCAGGGGGTCCCCGGCGTGGAAGCCGCAGGCGATATTGGCGGAGGATATGAGGGGCATAATCTCCGTGTCCAGCCCCATGGTCCAGGGGCCAAAACTTTCACCCAGATCGCAGTTCAGATCGATTTTGGTGATCTTCATCATCTTTTCCATAGTTCAGCCTTGGACAACGGGTCAATTTTTAAGGGCGGTGTTTTTAACATCCGTAATCAGCATATGCCCCGGCGCGTGGGTAATGGCGATCCGGGGTTTCGCGGTTTTGATCACCGATTGGGGCGTAACCCCGCAGGCCCAAAAAACCGGGATCTCCCCGGAACGGATGGTAACCCGGTCCCCAAAGTCGGGTTTGTCGATGTCCCGGATACCGATAAGGGCGGGATCGCCGATATGCACCGGCGCGCCGTGGACCCGGGGCATGGAAGCGGTAATGGTCACCGCCCGTATCACCTGCTCCGGCGGCAGGGGCCGCATACTGACCACCATCTTCCCGTGAAAAATACCCGCGGGTACGCACTCGATATTGGTCACATACATGGGAACGTTCCGGTTTTCCTCAATATGCCGGACGCTCACCTCAGCGGCGAGGAGTTCCGATTCAAAAGAAAAACTACAGCCGATGAGGAAACTCACCAAGTCGTCCTGCCAGAAGGCGGACATATCGGTGTACTCTCCCTCCAGAACCCCCTCCCGGTAGAGGCGGTATTTGGGAATGTCCCGGGCAATGTCCGCGCCGGGGGCGATCAGGGTAAGCTGCCGGCTTCCCCGGTCGCTTACCTCCAGGACCGGGCAGGATTTGGGGTTCCGTTGGGTAAAGAGCAAAAAATCGTAGGCGTATTCCGCGGGCAGCACCGCCAGGTTTGCCTGGGCGTACCCCGCGCACATCCCCGATGTCTGAGCGGTATAGGCCCCTTCCCGAATCAGCCTTCGGGCTTCCCGGGGACTTATATGTACATAGTCCATAGGATTTTTATATCACCCCCCTGATTTTTTTTTCAAGCCCCTAAACTCCGCCAGCCGCCGGAAGTACATTCCCTCGGCGCGGCGGAGGGAGATTTTTTTAAACCGTACCGGCGTACCGGGAAAAAGTTGGGCGAGAAGACAAAGATCCGTCCCGGCGACCGTGCCGATCTTCGCGTAACCCCCGGTGGTCTGCCGGTCCCGCATGAGGACCACGGGCTGTCCCGAATTGGGAATCTGTACCGCCCCGGCGGCGATGCCGTCGGAGACAATGTCCGTCCCCCGCATCGATTCCACCGGCGGGCCCGCAAAACGGATCCCCATCCGGTCCGAATCCGGGGACAGGGTATACGCCGATGTATAAAAGGTTCGAATCCCCTCCGGAGAAAACCGGTCCTCCTGAACGCCGGGAACCACGTGCAAAACCAGGGGGTCTGACCCCCCCGCCGGGGGCCGGCCTTCGTAGACCCGTTTTTCCATAGCCGGCAGCACGGAACAGGGGGCGCGGAAGGGGAGGTAATCTTCGCTTCGCAGCTTCCGCCCCCCCAGGCCGCCGATCCCCGCCTTCAGGTTGGTGGAACGGCTCCCCAGAACCGGGGGCAGATCCAGGCCCCCGGCCACGGCCAGATAACTCCGGCATCCCCCCCCTTGGGCAAAAGAGGAGGAAAGAACGCTCCCCGCCCCCACCGCCAGGGCCCGGTTCATGGCCGCCGGCTTCCCGTCAATCCTGGGGCTTATGTCCGCCCCGGTGAGGACAATCACCGCGGGGCCGTCAAATACCGCGGAAATACCGGCCACGGTCATTTCCAGGGCCGCCTCCCCCTCGTCGTTCCCCGCGAGGATATTGGCCAGGGTAAAGGAAAAGTCGTCCATGGCCCCGGAGGGGGAAAAACCCAGGGCCATAAACCCAAATCGCCCCCGGTCCTGCACCGTGGTGAGGGGGCCGGCCTGGAGGATCTTCATTCCCACGGGAGCCCCTCCTCCGGGGGCGGTGCATACGCCTCCCGCCTCACTTCATAGACGCCGGCCTCAACCTGTTTTTCGATTTCCGCGTATTCCCCCGGATCTATCGGAAAAAAGGCGATAAAATCTCCGGTTTTGTACAACACCGGCTCCTCCCGGCGGCTGTCGTAGGGTCTTACCGGGGTCCTGCCGATAAGCTGCCATCCGCCGGGGGAGGCCAGGGGATAAATGCCGGTCTGGTTCCCGCCGATTCCCACGGCGCCCCGGGGCACCGCGGTCCGGGGAGTTTTGCGCCGGGGGGTCTCCAGCCGGGGATCAAGACCCCCCAGATAGGGAAAACCCGGCAAAAAACCCAGCATGAAAATACGGTACCGGGGCGCGGTATGGCGCCGGATGATTTCCCCGGGACCAAGGCCGGTATGGGAAGCCACCTCCCCCAGGTCCTCGGCGAATTCCCCCCCGTAACAGACGGGTATAAAAAAAAGGGTTCTGGCCGGGACGCTCCCCTCCGTGGTTTGAGTAATCCGGCGCCGGAGCAGGCCCCGGAGCTTACCGAACCGGACCCGGCGGAGATCAAAATACACCAGGAGAGAGCTATAGGCGGGGACCGTCTCCACAATCCCGGGAACCGGATCCGCGGCAAGGTTTTTCGCCAGGGCGTGGACCCGGTCGTTGACCCCGGCGGAAATTACCGGGGCAAATTCCACCGCCAGGGCGCTTTCACCGCAGGGCGTAATCCGGGGGAATTTTCCCGGGGCATAGGGGCGGGTCATAGGAGGTTTTCAAAAAACCCGAGTTCCATGGTTTTCGTAAACCAGGTTTTACATTTTTCCTTGTGGGCCCGGACGTTGGCAACACATTCGCCCATCAGGGTGATTATGGACTTACTGATGGCGCTGTTTAAGCCGTCCGCCGCGGGAACGGCGTCGCCGTACATATCCACCAGATCCCCTTCCACCGCCGCGGCCAGGAAACGATCCTCAAGCTCCGGGGTGTGGAGCAGGTCCCCCTTCCCCAAAAGGTAACCCAGGGCGGCGGCAATCCCATAGGCGGCCCAGTTGGAGACCGTGGCGGTAACCACCACCTCCGCCGCGGTTGCCGCGGCAATGCCGCCCCCGCATCCGCAGGAACAACGCCCCGGCGCCGCGTAGGGAACGTACCGGTTCAGGGTGTCCTTCAGGGCGCCCATACCGCACTCGTTCCCCAGGTCGCCGATGGCCAGGCTGGGGGTTCCCGCTTCCTGCAGGACCCCAAAGAGGACGTCGCTTTTCGCCTCCAGGGCGCTCACGTCCCGGCCCAGGGCGTTATGGTACACCCCCCGGCCGTTCGCCCCCGGAGCCTCAATGGAGATGACATAGGAGGGCCTCCCCCAGGCCAAAAGTTTTTCCGACTCGGCGGCGGCCGCTTCCCTTTCCTTGGTAAAGGTATAGACCCCCGCCCCCCGGGAGGACCTTTTCAGTTCCTCCATATCCGCGACATAGGGGATCCCCGCCGCTTCGAGGAGTTTCCCCATGGCCGCGGCCGCTTCTTGGGGACAGATGATCAGGGGTTTGGCGTCAAAACCCCGGACCAGGGCCCGGACCAGGGCCATAGCGCCCGGGGGGCCGTCGGTTTCCGCCCGGTTATAGGGGTGGAGGACAAAACCGGTGATGATATATACCAGACTGCCCGGCCTTATGCGGGCAATCAGATGCCGGGCGGCATGGATGGTCAAGGGAAACCCCGGTTTCCCCGGCCCCCCCGCCCGTTCATAGGCCCCGTGATACAGGATACTGCACACCCCGTAGCCCCGGGGGTCCAGGTGCATGAGGGAGTCCAGGCTTTTCCCCAAATTATATTCGGTAAGCTCCTGTTGGGTCATGGAAGGTCAAGCCTGCCAGCCCGTAGCGGCGCGGAATTCCCCCCAAACTTCATCCTGGAGCTTTTTGAGCAATTCCGGCGCCTTACCCCCCGCCGGCTTACCGTCAACGGCCTCGGCGCTGATCCCCAGGGTACTGGTGCTGGAAACGATGATTTCATCGGCGTCAAACAGTTCCCCCAGGGTAAAGGGCCGCTCCTCCACCGGTACCCCCAGCTTTTTACAGGCCCCAAGCAGATGGGACCGGGCAATGCCCCGGAGGATCAGGTTGTCCGCCGGGTGGGTGATAAAGCCCCCTCCCTTCAAAATATGTACGTTGCTGTGGGCCCCTTCGGTTACGGTTTCCCCCCGGTGAAACACCGCCTCTTTGCAGCCCCGCTCCTTGGCCCGCTGGGCCGCCAGTACATTGGGTATAAGATTGAGGGTTTTTATATTGCAATGGAGAAAACGGGTGTCTTCGCAGGTGATCAAACGGACCTTCCGGTAAATATCGGGAACGGCAAGGGGTTTTAAGGTGATCAACAGGTTCGGCGGCCCCGGCGGAAAGGTATGATCCCGCCGGGAAGTGCCCCGGGTCCATTGCCAGTAGACCAACAGGGGACCAGGGTCAACCTTTTGGATCAGATCCCGGAGCAGGGCCTTAAGATCCTCCTTTGAACCGGAAGGTTGAATCTCCAACAGTCCGGCGCTGGTAAAAAACCGGTCGATATGTTCATCCAAGGCAAAAATAACCCGGTTGACGCACATCGCCGCGTCGTATACCCCATCGCCAAAATACATTCCCCGATCGTTCATGGGAACGGTCATATCATCCAATGGGCCCCAAGTCCCGTTATAATACCCCAATGCTTCCATATTTATAGAGGAATCTCCTTATTACGGTAGCATAGTAAATTTGAAAATAAATGTAAATATATAAGGGAATTCTCCCGTAATTCCGAATCCAAATAGACAAAAGAGAAAAGACGCCTGAAAGATCTTTCGGGGGGCCTGACGCCTTGGCCTAAACAGCGGCCTTCATCGGGCCTACGCCGGGTCCCGCTTATCCGCCTGACCCCCCAAAAAAGCCCTCCCCCTTCGGACCTCTGGTCCGAAGGGGGAGGGCTAAAAACGGCGCCGGGTACTCCGGTTATCTACGGCTACTCTTGAATATATTTATAGATAACGGTGGGCAACGTCGTACCATAATTGGTGTCCTTGATCGTCAGGGAAACATCTGCCGTCCCTTTTAGCGGTACCGCTATATGGGTTATGTCTACCTGGTAGTCGTTGATAATCTGTAGATTCAGTCCGCCGAGGCCTCCCTGCGATGTAGTCGTATACGATACTCCAGTTACCTTTATGTAGTATGCTACTGAGGAGGGAGTCCCCTTAATGGTAAGTCGTTCGCCCACGGGGGCTTGGGGGTGCTTGGCGGTTGAGATCGTTACCCCCGTCAGACGCGCGGGCGATGTAAATTTGGCGGTACCCGTTACGGAAGAATTGGCGGTAC
>JAITKD010000087.1 GCA_031278575.1 Spirochaetaceae bacterium
AAGCACCTCCGGGAAGATGAAATTGAAACCCTTACCTTTGAAATCGCCCGGCTCGAAACCATAGAACCGGAACAAAAGGACTCTATCCTTACGGAGTTCAACGAACTCATGATGGCCAATGAATTCATCACTACCGGGGGTATTGATTATGCCCGGGAACTCCTGGAAAAGTCCCTGGGAAGCCAGAAGGCCATCGATATCATCAACCGCCTCACCTCAAGCCTCCAGGTACGGCCCTTTGATTTTATCCGCCGTACCGATCCGGCCCATCTCCTTAACTTTATCCAACAGGAGCACCCCCAGACCATTGCCTTGATCCTGGCATACCTGGAGCCCAACAAGGCTTCGATCATATTGCAAAACCTTCCCCATGAGGTACAGAGTGATGTGGCTAAACGGATAGCTACCATGGACCGGACAAGCCCGGAGGTGCTTCGGGAAGTTGAACGGGTGTTGGAGAAAAAACTTTCCACCCTGTCCAACGAGGATTATACCGCCGCGGGAGGGGTGGAAAGTATTGTGGAAATCCTCAACCTGGTGGACCGGTCTTCGGAAAAACAGATCATTGAGGCCCTGGAAGACGAGGACCCGGAACTGGCGGAGGAGATCAAGAAACGGATGTTCGTCTTTGAGGATATTGTTATGCTTGACGACCGGGCAATCCAGAAGGTTATGCGGGAGGTGGATTCCCAAGAATTGGCCAAGGCGCTTAAATCGGTGGATACCGAGGTTCAGGACAAGATATTCAGGAACATGAGTAAGCGGGCCGCGGGTATGCTGAAGGAAGATATGGAATATATGGGACCGGTCCGGCTTAAAGACGTGGAAGAGGCCCAGCAGAAGATCGTGTCTATTATCCGGCATCTGGAAGACACCGGCGAGATCGTGGTCGCCCGATCCGGTGAGGATGAACTGGTCGTATGATCGATCCGCGTGAGGCGTGGACGCAAGGGAGCAGCGCCGCGGTCTGCGTTCTTTTAATACCTCACGGGTTCAATAAGGGGTAGCTATGACAAAGGCGGTATTCCGGCCCGGTGAAGTCGCGTTAGTTAATGAAAAGGTATTACTTGACCCTCCCTATAGCCTTGCTGAATTGGCCCGTTTGACTTCGGTCGAGGAGAGCCCTGAAGAAATTCAGCTTATCGAGGAGTACTCCGGTCCCACCGCGGAGGATCTGCGCCGGGAGGCGGAGGAATTTAAAACCCAATGGGATGCTGAACGGGAAGGGATGATCAAATCCGTCCAGGCGGAAGCGGAACATATCATCAAGGATGCGGAGGAAACGGCCCGGCGGGAAATAGAACGGAAGGCCGATGAGGCCCGGATTCTGAAACAGGATGCGGAGGAAGAGGCTGAACGGATCCTTGCCGCGGCCAGAGAAAAAGCCGCCGCCATAGAGGCCGATTCTCATACCGCTTTTGAAAATGAGCGGAAGGATGCGGAAAACCGGGGCCGGGAAGCGGGCCGGGAAGCGGGTTTTGCGGAAGGGCAGGCCGAGGTTGAGCGGCTTATCGACAGGACCCGGACAGTCCTTGAGCGGGCCCAGGACAAACGGGAGGAAATATTAGCGGAAACGGAGCAAGAGATCATCGATTTGGTACTCCTTATTTCCCGGAAGGTGGTCAAGGTTATTTCGGAAAATCAGCGGAATGTGGTGATCTCCAATGTGGTCCAGGCTTTGCGGAAGGTCAAAGGCCGGGGTAATATCATCATCAGGGTAAATTTGGCGGATGTAAAATTAACCACCGAACATACAAAAAAATTCATACAGCTCTTGGAAGGGGCCCAGTCCGTTCAGGTGGCCGAGGATTCTTCGGTTGATCCCGGGGGGTGTATTATTGAAACCGATTTTGGCGAGGTGGATGCCCGGATTTCCAGTCAGTTTGCGGAGTTGGAATCAAAAATCCTGGAAATGTCCCCGATTAAAGTGACGGCCAAGACCGGTTCCTCCGCTTTGGGCGTCTGAATATGGAAGCTACCGTTATCGCTAAATATCTGGATGTCGCCGAAAAAATAGACCCTATAAAATGTGTCGGCCGGGTAATAAAGGTACAGGGGCTTCTTATTGAAAGCCGCGGTCCCCAGGTTATTATGGGGGAAGTCTGCCGTATCGAAGTCCCCAAGGGAAAGGGCCTTATCCAAGCGGAGGTGGTGGGTCTCCGGAAAGAAGTGGTACAGCTTATGGCCTTTGAAGAAACCGCCGGTCTTGAAGTGGGGAGCCGGGTGATCGCCTCAGGCGGTTGTTTGGAAGTAAAGGTTTCGGATAAATTACTGGGCAGGGTTTTGGATGCCCTGGGAAATCCTATCGATGGGAAGGGGGATATTGAGTCCCCCCTGCGTTATCCTGCCGTAGCGCCCCCACCGGACCCGCTGAAACGGAAACGGGTAACCCAGCGGATCGCCACGGGGGTACGGGCTATCGACGGCCTTTTGGCTGTGGGCCGGGGGCAGCGGATGGGTATTTTTTCCGGATCCGGGGTGGGTAAGACCACCCTTTTGGGAATGATCGCCCGGAATACCAACGCCGATGTGAATGTGGTGGCCCTCATAGGGGAACGGGGCCGGGAGGTAAATGATTTTATTAGAAACGATCTGGGCCCGGAAGGATTATCCCGGAGCGTGGTGGTCGTTTCCCCTTCGAATTCGCCCCCCCTGGCACGGATCCGGGGCGCCTATGTGGCTACCGCGGTGGCGGAATATTTTCGGGATCAGGGGCTGGATGTGATGCTCTTTTTTGATTCGGTTACCCGTTTTGCCCGAGCCCAGCGGGAGATAGGACTGGCCATCGGGGAGCCCCCCGCAACCCGGGGATATACCCCCAGTGTTTTGGACTCTATGCCCAAACTGCTTGAACGGAGCGGTACCGCTGACCGGGGTACCATCACCGGTTTTTATACCGTCCTGGTGGATGCCGATGATATGGATGAGCCTGTGGCGGATAATGTCCGGGGGATCCTGGACGGCCACCTCGTGCTTTCCCGGCGCCTTGCCCAGGCGTATCACTATCCCGCCCTGGATATCCAGAGCAGTGTTTCCCGGCTTGCCCCGATTGTATCGGGGCCGGTTACCAAAAAGGCCGTAGGATACATCCTGAGACTCATGGCGGTTTACGCCGAGGCCGAAGACCTCATCAATGTGGGGGCCTACCATGCCGGTTCTAATCCCGCCATTGATGAGGCGATAGCCCAAAAAAAAGCCATTGATGATTTCCTTATCCAGGAGGTTGATGAAAAATCTTCGGTGGTGGAGACGCTTTCGGCTTTAGCGGAAATCTCCCATATAGAGATACCGGCAGAGGAAATGGAGGTCTATAAAAAGTCAGTCCCCGCCGGAGGTGTTCCCGTGGGAGATCCCCGGGGCGAAACCAGGGGTATGTACCCTGAATCACCTGCCTTACGGGAACAGCATGCCCCGGCCGCGTATGGCGGGGTTGTTGATTTCCCTCCACAGGGGAATGACAACGGGTGAAACGGTTTAGATTTAAACTTGAAAAACCATTGGAACTGCGGATCCACCGGGAACGGGAAATGAAAATAGCGCTGGGTAAAGCGGTTGGGACCCTTTCCGTTATTGAACATAACCTGGAAGCATTAGCCCGGGAACGGTTCAATGCGGGGGAGGAACGGTTTTCCCCCGCCTACGGGACGGCGGATATTCTGGTCCATGATTTATATATCCGCCGGCTGGAAGAAACCCAAGACCGGCTTTTACAGGAAGCGGCGGCGGCGGAACTCAAGGTTGAGGAAGCTCGGGATGAATATCTGGAAGCATCCCGGGATCGGAAGGTTCTGGATAAACTTAAAGAAAAGCGCCGGGAGGAATACCGTAAAACCATGGAAACCGAGGATATAAAAAACATGGATGATATTGCCGGAGGCCTTTCAGCCAGAAAGCTACTCGGCGGCCGGGACATTTAAAAACTTGGTCCGCATCAAGACCCGTTAGCGCGGACCTATGGTCCGAAATCCGTAGAAATTAAACGGCTCTATTCAAAAACCTTTGTTTCTTTATGGTATCACTCGATCATCTCTAAGGCAACGATGATTAACTTGACGCTAATCATCGTTGCCCTATGTATTTGCTCATTTCATTACGCAAATACGGCATGAAAGTAGCACTGATTAATTCTCGATTGAATTAATCAGTGCTTCCCTAAAGGGTTGTTCCTAAATTCTCCTTCCGCGTTATGGTCTCTTTTGGGCGAATTTCAAGGTTGCTTGACAAACAAGGCTTGTCTTCCAAAAACTGAAGTTTTGGGAAAGCCTCTTGGGGTAGATTTTTCATGAGGAAGCGCGGCCCCTTGACGGCCTCTTTGGATACATATTAGGATAATAATATAAGGAAATTTCTAAAAACTTCAGTTTTCAGAGGTTTTCTTCCCATAATCATAGCCTAATCCCACAAGTTCATCATTACCGGTGGGGATTGTTTTAAGGAGCGGCCTTTTATGGCGGTTAGTACATTTAAGCGGGGTTTGCGTCTTCCCACACGGAAAACCGCCACCGAAGGGAAACCCGTTGAACAGATTCCGCCGCCAAAACAGGTGGTTATCCCCATAAATCAGCACTTCGGCGCCCCGAATCAGAGCCTGGTTCAGGTTGGGGACCGGGTAAAACGGGGACAGAAGATCGCCGATGGCTCCGGCCTGATGACCGTACCGGTCCACGCCTCCATTGCCGGGGTGGTTAAAAAGATTGAAAGCCGGATCCAGTCGAACAACACCGAAGGGCTCTGTATTGTTATTGAGGCGTCCGCCCCGGAAGGGGGTCCTGCCGAGGGGGCTGATACGGAATTTTTGCCCCCCCTGGATGCCTTTACCTGTACCAGGGAAGAGGCCTTGGCCCGGATCCGGGAGGCGGGAATTATCGGCATGGGGGGGGCGGGTTTTCCCGTCCATGTAAAACTCTCTCCGCCGCCGAATAAACCCATCGATGTGATCATCGCCGACGGGGCGGAGTGTGAGCCCTACCTGACCACCGACGAGGCGGCTTTGACCGAGAAACCCCACCTGGTGGTGCTGGGCCTTGCCATGGTGATGAAGATAACCGGGGTTAACCGGGCCATCATCGGGATGGAGGACAATAAGGCCCCGCTCATTCCCATGATCGAGCGGGAGATCCGTATGGGGGACTATCCCGGTGATATCCGGGTGGGGCTTTGTAAGACCCGGTATCCCCAAGGGGGTGAAAAGATGCTTATCACCGCCCTTACCGGCAGGGAGGTTCCCTCCGGGGGATTGCCCATGGACGCGGGCTGTATCGTCCAGAACGTGGGGACCCTGGCGGCCATCGCCGAGGCCTTTACCCTGGGGAAGCCCCTGATCGACCGGGATCTTACCGTGAGCGGCGGGGCCTGTAAGCTGCCCAAAAACATCCGGGCCCCCGTCGGGACCCTGTTGACGGAGCTCCCCGCGGAATTTATGGATATTGATTATGACATATTACGGAAGATCCTCTTTGGAGGCCCCATGATGGGAACTTCCGTTGCTTCCATCGGGATTCCCATTCAGAAAAACACCTCCGGGATCATCCTGATGACCGGGGAAGAAACCTGGATGGATAGGGAAGGGCCCTGTATCCGCTGCGGCCGCTGTATCAGAAATTGCGCGTGCCGGCTTTCCCCGGTGATCATGAACATCAACCTGGAAACCGGGGATTTGGATGGGGCGGTTAAGGCGGGGCTCCTGGATTGTATCGAGTGCGGAAGTTGTACGTATATGTGTCCGGCCCGGATCAAGCTGGTACAACGGTTCAGGGTGGGGAAGCAACGGTTCCGGGCCCGGCAGTCCCTCCGGCTGGAGAGGCAAAAGGCGGCGGCGGCCGTTTTGGGGAAAGGTTGAGGGATCGGTTTTATGGCACAAGCGGATACAACGATTCAGGGCGGGGGGAAGCCCCTGCTCCTTTCATCAAGTCCCCATATTATTTCCCCGGTTTCTTCCCGGACTCTTATGGCCAAGGCGCTGATCGCCCTGGCTCCGGCGGCTGTTTTCGGCATAGTCCTCTACGGCCTTCCCGCCTTCCTCACCATCCTGGTGTCGGTGGGTTCCGCCGTGGCCGCCGAGTCCCTGTTTCGGGCCCTTACCGGGCGGGACATCCGGGCAGGGGACCTTTCCGGGACGGTTTCCGGGCTTCTTTTGGCCCTGATCATCCCGCCGGGCACCCCCCTCTGGATGACCGCCCTGGGCGCGGTTTTCGCGGTGGTGGCGGCCAAGGAATTCTTCGGCGGCCTGGGGGCCAACGTATTTAACCCCGCCCTCATAGGCCGGGCCTTTCTCCTCATGAGTTTTCCCGCGGCCCTCACCTCCTGGACGATCCCCGGCAGGGCCGTTGCCGATGGGTTGAGCGGCGCCACCCCCCTGGGGATATTCAAGCTGGGGATCGGCGCGGGGCAAACCGTTACTCAGGCCATCGCCGATGTGGGGGCGGACTTTGCCGCCGCGGGGCTTGCCCCTTCCCCCGGTTACTGGCAGGTGATAAAGACCCTGGTTATCGGAGATTACGGGGGGTGTATCGGAGAGTCCTCGGTGTTGTGTATTCTGGCGGGGGGGATATACCTTTTGGTAACCAAAACCATAGACTGGCGGGCCCCTCTGGCCATGACCGCGGCCTGTTTCATCGCCTCCTTTGCCCTGGGGATGGATCCCCTGTTCAGCATCCTGAGCGGGGGGCTGGCCTTCGGCGCGGTTTTTATGGCCACCGATTATGTTACCGCCCCCCTCACTTCCAAAGGGAAGTGGATCTTTGGTTTGGGAGCCGGGCTTATCACGGTGCTTATCAGAAAATGGGGGAATTATCCCGAGGGGGTGTCCTATGGGATCCTCATCATGAACGCCGTTACCCCCTTCCTCAACCGGCTGCTCCCCAAAAAATACGGTTATGTCCCCCAAAAGAAGCCCGCCCCGGCAAAAAAAGATGGGGCGTCCGGGGGGACCCCATGAAAAACATCCTCAAGCTGGGGTTGGTCCTTACCCTGTACGCCGTGGCGGCTTGTGTGGGTCTGGCCTTTGTGTATTCCGGTACGGAAAAGATCATCGCCCAGCGGCAGCAGGCGGATCTGGAGGCAGCCCTGAAGGCGTTGTTTCCCGGCCTGGAGGGGTATAAGGATATTACCGGCGAACTGGTCAGCCCCGACGGGGCGGTTGAATTTGAGGGACAGTACGGGATCCTTCGGGGAGAGGCCCTTATCGGGGCCGCGATCCGGGCTTCCGGGGCGAGTTACGGGGGTAAGGTGGTGATCCTTGTGGGGGTGGGGATAGACGGAAAGATCACGGGGGTCAAGATCCTGGAAACCTCGGATACCCCCGGCCTGGGGGCGAACGCCGCGTCCCCAACCTATTACGTGGACCGGGCCCGGAAGATCACCTTTTACGGCCAGTTTACCGGAAAATCCGTGACGGATCCCTTCCGGGTTAAGGAGGACGTGGCGGCCATCACCGCCTCCACCATCACCAGCCGGGCCATCACCGACGCGGTCCGCGCTTCAATAGCCGCGGCCTCGGCCTGGCTTGCCGCCAATACCGGGGCTGAACAGGGGGCGCCATGAATCGTCTGTTTAAACTATTCACCAACGGCCTTATCCGGGAGAATCCCCTCCTCATGTTGATGATAGGCCTCTGTTCTTCCCTGGCGGTAACCACCAGTGTGGCCAACGGTATTGGGATGGGCCTTTCCATGACCTTTGTACTCCTCATGTCGGAACTGGTGATCAGCCTTTTCCGCCGGCTCATCCCCGATTCCATCCGGATTCCGGTGTTCATCATCGTCATCGCCGCCTTTACCACGGTGATCGACTATGTCCTTAAGGCCTATTTCCCGGATCTTTCCAAGGCCATGGGGGTGTTTATCCCCCTCATCGTGGTGAACTGTATCATCATGGGCCGGGTGGAATCCTTTGCTTCCAAACAGCCCCTGATTTGTGTGATCCCCGACGCCCTGGGTATGGGCTTGGGGTATACCTGGGTATTAACGGGTATAGCCCTCGTCCGGGAGATTCTGGGGAACGGGACGATTTTGAGTGTTCCGGTCCTCCCCGAAAATTTCGCCCCGATTTTGTTTTTCACCCTGCCCCCGGGGGGGTTTTTCGTTTTCGCCCTCTTTATAGCCCTAAACCTTTTTATCAAGTCCCGGCTCAAAACAGAGGAAGGAACCTGATATGATCCTGTTTAAAATTTTTATTTCAGCCTTTTTGATCGATAATGTGGTCCTCATGCGCTTTTTGGCCCTGTGTCCCTTTATCGGGATGAGTACCGACGAGGACAAATCCATCGGCATGGGCCTCGCGGTTACCTTTGTAACGGTTCTGGCCACCGGTGTTACCTGGCCCTTGTTCCATTTTGTACTCCGGCCCCTGGGGCTGGAATTTCTCCAGATCCTGGCCTTTATTCTTATCATCGCCGCCCTGGTCCAGCTTGTGGAATTCTACCTCAAAAAAACCGCCCCGGCCCTTTACGGGGCCATGGGAATTTACCTGGCCCTGATCACCACCAATTGCGCCATCCTGGCGGTAACCTTCGATAATATCAGCAAACAATACACCTTTATCGAGTCCGTGGTGTACGCCCTGGGGGTTGCCCTGGGATTTTTGCTTTCCCTCCTCCTGATGGCGGGGATCCGGAGCCGGATCAGGACCAGCCCGCTTCCGGGCTTCCTCAAGGGGACGCCCATCTTGTTTGTAACCGCGGCCCTCCTTTCCATGGCTTTTATGGGATTTTCGGGGTTGGTTAAATAGGGGGCTGTCATGGGTATCATCATAACCACCGCCATATTTGCCGCCCTTTTGGCCTTTATCCTGGGGGCCGCCCTGGGTTTTTTCCGGGATTTTTTTAAAGTTGAGGAGGATCCCTTAAAAATCCGGGTCCGGGAGGCCCTGCCCGGGGCCAACTGCGGGGCCTGCGGATATCCCGGCTGTGACGGGTACGCCGCCGCGGTGGCCGCGGGGCAGGCGGAAACCAACCGCTGCTCCGTGGGGGGTAAGGCGGTAACGGAGCGGATCTCCGCCCTTTTGGGGGTACAAGGCGCTATAACCCCGGTGGTGGCGGTGCTTGCCTGCCGGGGTTCGCAGGCCCTCAAAAAAGGGGACTACCGGGGTCTTTTGACCTGCCGGGGGGCGAAACTCTCCGCCGGGGGGACCAAGATCTGCCTTTGGGGCTGTATGGGGTTTGGGGACTGCCTCAAGGTCTGCCAATTCGGCGCCCTTTCCATGGGGGCCGACGGGCTCCCCCGGGTGGATTACGGGAAGTGTACCGGCTGTAAGCTCTGTATTGCCGAATGTCCCCAGGGACTGCTCCGGGATGTCCCCGTGGACCGGACCGGGGCGTTTGCCCGTTGTTCCAACCATAACCCCCTCAAGGCCGCGGTCCATAAAGCCTGTAAGACCGGGTGTATCAAATGTGAACTCTGCGTGAAAAACTGCCCCGAGCACTGTATAACCATGGATAGGGGGATACCCCTGGTGGATTATGCCCAATGCACTTCCTGCGGGACCTGTGTTTCCAAATGCCCCACCAAGGTCTTGGCCCTTATCCGGCCGGACGTTCTCCCCGGCGGGGGGCCGGTTCCCGCGGAAACGGGAACCGCGCCGGCATGAAACCCCAAGACCCCTGCCGGGTCCTGGCCGATATCGCCGGGCTTTCGGTTTTCTCCAACCTGGGCTCCCATCCTCTGGTAAAAGCCCTGGCGCGGGTCCTTACCCCGCTCTCCCCGGACCGGGCTTCCGGCAAGGACTTACCCCGGGAACTGCTTGAGGGGTGGGCCGCCTTTACCGGGGCCTTTTTTTTATATAACCCGGGGAATTCTTTTTATACCGCCCTGGCCGCCTTAACCCTGGGGGATGAAAATCCCTTTACCCGGGCCGCCGAGGGGGCGCGGGTTCCCCCCCTCCTAGAGGCCGTAACCAGGGTCGATCTCTCCCGGCTGGGGAGGATCGCCCGGTTTGATGTTTCCGGGCTGGGTTTTTATATCGCCGCTATCCTCCGGGACGGAGGCTTGGAGGAAGCCGCCCGGGATTGTGAAGAAACCGCCCGGGCTTTGTGGATCGCCGAAGGGACCGAAGCGGCCGAAGGCTTTGGTAATTCCGAGGGGGCAACGGTTTTCCCCCACGGTTCCGATTGGGGAGAAGCCCTCCCCGCGGTGGTGGATTATATCGCCCTCCGGGGGGCGGGCCTCCTGGGACAATACCATGCCTTTTACTGGGGGGCAAGGGGCAGCCTTTCCCCGGTCCGTAATCCCGATCCCGTGGGGTTGTCCGGGCTTTCCGGCTATGAGGAACAGCGATCCCTCGTGGTTTCCAATACCCGCCGTTTTATCGAAAGAAAACCCGCCAATAACCTCCTCCTCTACGGGGACCGGGGGACGGGAAAATCCGCCACGGTCAAGGCGGTGTGCAACGAGTTTGCCCCCCGGGGCCTCCGGCTTTTGGAACTGCGAAAATCGGATCTTTCCCAGCTCCCGGTAATCCTTGAAACCCTGGCCTCCCGGTCCTCCCGGTTTGTTATTTTTATCGACGACCTTTCCTTTGAAAGTACCGATGATTCCTTTACCACCCTCAAGGCCCTGCTGGAGGGGGGGGTCGAAGCCAAACCCGCCAATGCCGTGGTTTATGCCACCAGTAACCGCCGTCATCTGGTAAAGGAGCGTTTTTCCGACCGGCCCGCCGCGGCCGTCGACGGGGAGGTACGGGCCTTTGACACCATGCAGGAACAGTTCTCCCTGGCGGACCGTTTCGGCCTCACCGTGGTATTTACCACCCCCACCCAGGAGGAATACCTGGAGATCGCCTGTTTTATTGCCGAAAAACGGGGGATCCTCAAAGCCGGGGACGAAGGGGCCCGGAAGACCTTCCGGGAAAACGCCCTCCGCTGGGAGCGCTGGTTCAACGGCCGTTCTCCCCGGACGGCGGTCCAATACGCGGACTGGGTTGAAGGCGGTAAGGGCTTCCCCTGGGAATAGCCCCGGCTTCCCCTGGGAATAGCCCCGGCTTCCTCTGGGAATAGCCCCGGCTTCCTCTGGGAATAGCCCCGGCTTCCTCTGGGAATAGCAAAATCATCCCCTGGCAGCCTGTTGCGTTTGCAGGTTTTTGCGTCACTTTGTGCCGCAAAAACCGCGATTTACGGGCCGCTTTGGCGGTTTGCAAGGTAAAAAATCGCCTGATCGGCGATTTTTTTGGGTTTTAGTCGCGAAGCGCGACAAACTGCTAGGGGATAAGCCCTTCCAGTTCCTCCACCAGCCGCCGGA
>JAITKD010000133.1 GCA_031278575.1 Spirochaetaceae bacterium
TGCGGTTTCATCACGGGGTCTGACCCCATGGGCGGCGCCTGACCCCGAAATTTGAAATATCCGGCCGTTTAGATGTTACAAACCACTCGGCGTTTACCTGACAGGCCGCCGGGTAAAGCAGCCGGCCAGGTGGTCGTTTACCAGCCCCGCGGATTGCAGATATGAATACATAATGGTCGGACCCACAAAGGTAAAGCCGAGCTTTTTTAATTCCTTTGAAATAGTTTCAGAAAGGGGCGTAGCCGCCGGAACGTCGCCCATGGTTCTGGGATGATTGTCTATAGGCTTTCCGTCAACATACTTCCACAGCCAGGCGGAAAAGGACCCCGCTTCTTTTTGAAGGGCAAGAAACGCCCGGGCGTTGTCCTTTGCCGAAATAATTTTTCTTCTGTTACGGATAATCCGCCCGTCCCCCATAAGGCGTTCAATGTCCCTAACGCCGTAGCGGGCTATTTTTTGTACGTTAAAGCCGTCAAAGGCCGCGCGGTATCCTTCCCGCCGCCGCAGAATGGTGAGCCACGAAAGCCCCGCCTGCGCGCCCTCCAGGATGAGCAGTTCAAAGAGTTTCCGGTCATCGTAGAGCGGAACCCCCCACTCGGTGTCGTGGTAGGCCGTATAGAGTTCATCCCCCGCGCACCAGGGACAGCGCACGATATCCATGGCTACCTTCTTTTTGCCTCTTCCCAATAACGATCCATAAGGGCCGCGTTTTTCCGGTCCATCTCATGGCCCCCTTCCTTCATTTTTTTCTCCATGTATTTAAAGCGGCTGATAAATTTACTGTTGGTCCGCTGCAGGGCCACCGAAGGTTCTACCGTTAAAAAACGGCACAGATTTATCACGGAAAAAAGGAGATCCCCCAATTCTTCTTCGATCTTCTCCGTCAGGGCGGCAGCCCCATCGCCCCGCTCCGGGGCTTCGCGCCGGCTTAGGGCATCCTGCACTTCCCCCAGCTCTTCCCCGATCTTGTCCAGCACCCCCGCCAGGGCGGGCCAGTCAAACCCGGCTTTGGCGGCCTTTTTCTGGAGTTTGTAGGCCTGATCCAACGGCGGCAGCCCCCGGGAAACCCCGTCCAGCAGGGAATCCTTGGGATTGCGGCCCTCCTGTTCCACCTTGATCCGGGCCCAGTTTTCCAATACCTCGGCGCTGTCCCTTACCTGCGCCTCCCCGAACACATGGGGATGCCGGCGGACGAGTTTTTCCGAAACTTCCCCCAGGACATCGGCCACCGAAAAAAGCCCCGCTTCCTCGTGCATATAAGAAAGCATGGTTACCAGTAAAAACAGATCCCCCAGCTCTTCCCTGATGTGGGCGGGTTCCTTTTTATCTATGGCTTCCACACATTCATAGGTTTCTTCAATTAAGTCCCCCCGGAGGCTGGCGGGGGTTTGCTCCCGGTCCCAGGGGCAGCCTCCGGGCGCCCGGAGCCGGCCCACGATGTCGTACAGGCCCTTAAAAGCCGTTGATTGATCTTGCATAATTTAGCGATATTATATACTATTGCATAAATAAAGGGTAGTCTTTTGGAACAAAATGAATTTCTGGGAAAAAAAATATTTTTTTTGTACCCCCAGAGTGTTATTCAGGATTCCATGCTCGATATTCTCATCATGAGCGGATTTGAGGTCTATACACTGCACGATCACCAACGGGCCCGGCGGCTTTTAGCCCATTTTCTCGGATCCATCCTGTTTATTAATATCGACCAGGGGCTTCAGGAAAAGGAGTGGGAGTCCTATATCCGGAATATTCAGGAAGATCCGGTTGCCAAAGAAAGCCGGCTGGGTATCCTGTCCTATAACACGGACCAGAAGCTGATGGAGAAATACCTCATGGATCTGTCCGTACCCTGTGGGTATATTCAGCTCAAATTGGGTATCCAAACCAGTACCGAAATTCTGCTGACGGCGCTCCAGGCAAATGAGGCCAAGGGCCGCAGAAAATGTATCCGGGCTTTTTGCGTGGACGATGAGTATGCCACCATGAACTACAAGGGGCCGGACCGTATGTATTACGGCAAACTCCTGGATATCAGTTCCGCGGGAGTAGCCGTTAGATTTGATCGGCCGGTTACCATGCCCGCCAATACCCTGCTGCGGGGGATCCAGCTAAAACTCAGGTCGGTCCTGATCATGACCGATGGGCTCTTGCTGGGGGCCCGGCAGGATGATCCCCATGTACGGGTGATCCTTTTTGCGGCCCGGATGAGCCAGAAGGAAAAATTAGCCATCCACCACTACATTAAACAGCGGATCCAGCATCATATCGACCAGTTAAATATCTGATGCGTTCCCATCGGAAACGCCTTTACCCATCAATCGGGGGTAATCCCCGGTGTCAACAAATTAAGGAGGGGGAGCGCCGGGGGTTCCAAAACGCAAAGTTCTTTTGCCATGAACGCCGTTTTTGACGCGGCTCCCCCTCGCTCCATAAAAACGCTTGCCTTTTCCCGGAGGTGGAGTTTTGGTAAACCGCGCAAGCGTTTGTTATTCCGCTACCCCCACTCCTTTTCCATCGAAAACCGGCGTTTCGGGTTTTAAGCCCCCCCTTCTATTTTCTTTTTATTCCATTCAGGCAGCAGTCCCTGGGGCCCAAAAACCAGGGCGTGGATCAGGGCCCCGGCGGCGGCATCCAGGACCGGGCCCAGGACCTCCCGTTCCGGGGG
>JAITKD010000189.1 GCA_031278575.1 Spirochaetaceae bacterium
CAAGGCCGGGTTTAAGAGAAAGGGGAATTTTACATTTAACGCGGAAACCTTTCCCCATACTAAGGCCGAACTCCACCCGCATTTACCCCGCCTAATCCGAAAAACAACGTAATTCCTTATATTACTGGACCTTACAGAACGATCCGGCTGTTATATGGGCAGTATAAATAAGGTTTCCTATGTCGGAGGAATTGTATGAACCGTCCCGCGTGGGTACTGCCCTTCAAAGAGTCCCACGCCGCCATAAAATGTATCCAGGGCTGCTATTACAAATATGAGCTTATCACTATGGCTCCGCCAGAAAACGTACCCTGCCTTGCCGCGTCAGGGCGAAAGGGAATACTGAAAGAACAGGAACCGGCGCTTTCCCCCGCGGGACATCCCTATAATTCCGTAAAAGAGCGGAACCAATCCCCTCCCCGGACCTCCAGTTCCCCAAAACAATCCGTCAAAAAGGGATCCAGAAACAACAGCCCCTCCCGGTTCAGGGCGATTTTGTCCGGCCGTAAGAGCCCCCGGTCCCGCCACCGGGTAAGGGTACGGGGAATACACTCCCGGATATCCCGCCGGAAACGCCGGACAAAAAGCAGCGGATCCGGGCCCTCAAGGTACCGGAACCCCATAAGGCAGGTCTCCTGCATCAGGGTCAGGGAATCCAGGGCCTCTGCGGAGACCACGCCCCCCTCGGCCGGAACGGGCGCGGGGGCCCGGTCCCCAACGGAAGCCCTGAGGTAGGCATCCACATCCGCCCCGATGGCGTAACGGATCCCCCGGCCCGCCCGGTCGTCGATAACCGTCCCCGACGCGGCGGGCCCCAGGCCCAGCCAGTTTTCCATGCGCCAGTAGCGGATATTGTGGGCGGAGGCCCTCCCCGGCCGGGCGAAGTTGGATACCTCATACTGGCCGTACCCCGCCTGCTCCAAGAAATCCCGCCCCGTAAGCCACAGCCGATCCGCCTCATCCGCCGGGGGGAGGAGGGCCGTAAACCGGCGATCTTCCACCAGGGGAGTTCCGGCTTCGGGGGTAAGCGCGTAGAGGGAGACATGACCGGGGGCAAAGGACAGGAGTTGCTCCAGGTCCTTCCGCAGCGCCTCCCCATTCTGGCCGGGAAGGCCGGTGATAAGGTCCGCGGAAAAAGCATCGCCGAAGTATTCCCGGACCAGGCAAAGCCCCTCGGGGAGCGGGGCCCCCTCCCCTACCCGGTGAACCAGCCGCCGGGAGGGTTCGTGGAAGGTCTGGACCCCCAGGCTGAGCCGCTCCACCCCCCCCTCCCGGCAGGCTTCCAGGAACGGCCCGTCCGCGGACTCGGGGTTGGCCTCCACCGTGATCTCCGGAAGGGGGGCCGGCAAAAGGGCCCGGAGCCCCGCAAGGAGCCGGCCCATCCGCTCCGGCCCCAACAGGGAAGGGGTTCCCCCCCCTATGTACAGGGTGGGAACCTGGGTAATGCCGAAAGCGGCCAGGGTATATTCCCCGTCGGCCAGGAGGGCGTCCACATAACGGCCAAGCCGGGGATCCCCGGCATTTACCGGGATGGAATAAAAATCACAGTAATCGCAGGCGCCGGCGCAGAAAGGGATGTGGATATAGAGGGAACAGGGCCCCGGCCCCTCAGGGCTGGCCAAGGCGGTTCAGGGGCCAATACCGGAAGAGGACCCTCCCGGTGATAAGGCCCGTGGAAATCGGCCCCCAGGTCCGGGAATCATTGGTATTACTCCGGTCATCGGAAAGGACGAAACATTCGTCATCCCCCAAAATAAGGGGGCCCATATTCCCGGAGAAGGGGATCGATTCGTCCCAAAGGGCCGGGACCTGGGGTATGGCGATATCATAGGGCCGGTCGGATAATTCAAATTCCGTATAACTATAGGTTCCATCCTGGGGTTTTACCCGCAGGACAAATTTGGTCATGGAGATTTCATCCCCCGGCAGGGCTATCACCCGCTTAATAAAAAAATGCTCCTCCCGGTTGATGATACTCACCTGTTGGGCGGTAAAAAACCGGACCAGGATGTCTAAAAAACCGATAAAAATATTTTCCTCTTCGTTTAATGCCGTATCCACCAACACAACCTGTCCCCTGCTGAAGGGCAGTGACCGGTTGATCCATACCCCCGGAGGGATCAACCGGTTTAGCCCAAAGGAAGAAAGGATAAACCGGTCCCCTCCCCGAAGACCCGGCTGCATGGTTTCATTTTCCAGAACCCGCATGGAAAATAAAAAACTCGTAAGCAGGGTATACAAGAGAAAAAAGGCCGCTATCCATATAAATATCCAGCGTATAAAAAGCCATTGGCTTTTTTGCGCGGTATAGGAATATTTACGCCATCTATCGAACATACCCAGATTCCTTATTGGACTTGCTCAAGAACCCCATGGTTCTTGAGCAAGCCGGTTTTTATCGGAATTTGTTCAAAACTGAAGTTTTTGAACAACTGTATTCTATCACCGTATAAAACCTATCCGTGAAAGGGGCCAATAAATTAGAGAGCCCTTTCCCAACACCTTGGACATCCGGACCGGATTAAAATACCGTCCGTCCCGGGAATTATCCCGGTTATCCCCCAGGGGAAAAACCCTGCCCTCGGGGATATACCATCCTTGAATATACCGGGCCAGGGCTAAACTATACCGTTCATCCTCAGGATGGGCGGCCCGGAGCAATTCCAGCCGGGCCTGTTCATGAAAAAGATAATCAGGGTAAGACCAGTTCCGGGCCGTACCGGCGGTACGGAGGCGCTCCGGAGGGGGTAATCCCAGATTGGCATAGGCGGTAAGTTTCCCCGCCGCCGCCAGGACCGGATAATCCGACGGTTCTATCAGCCGGCTGATGTGATAGTTTAAATTCCGGGCCGCCGCGTATTCCCGTTCCGTAACCCACCGGTCTTCCCCGGCAAAACGGATCCGGAATTCCCCCTTATCCAGGGTAAACCGGTCCCCGGCCACCCCTACCGCCCGTTTTATAAGGAAATGGGCCTTGGGATCCCCGGCCTCGTCCCGGTCAATATCCACAAAGGACAGGGTAAGCATATAGATGATCCGTTGGGCAATATCAAAAACAGGCCCCCGGGAAATATACGAAGGATTTTCAAATATAATAATATCGTTCCGTTTTGGTTTTATGGGACTGGGGAGTTTCCCCAACCCCGGAAGCAGCTCGGGACCGTAGATGATCTTATTGACAAAAACCCGATCCCCGATAAGCAGGGTATCGATCATGGAACCCGAAGGGATCTGATAGGCCTGTAACAGGTACTGGTTAATGAGGAGTACCACCCCGGCGGCCCATAAAAAGGCTTCAATCCAATCCATGAGGGGATTTTTTTTCTTCTGTTTTTCCCTTTTGATCCGGCGGATCCTGCGCCTGCGGGTAAGGTAAACTTCGGTAAGTCTTTGAACCCGATCGAAAAAATCAATGTTATCTGTCATGTATAAAAAACCTATCATGAAGCAGCATCGTTGACAAGATATGGACGGGAGTCCTATAATGCCGCCATGTTCGGAAAAAAAACCGGTCCGGAGGAAACAGCCGAGGAAGATCAGGTTCGGCTTGTCCCCCTTTTCGGCGTTAAACCGGGGATCTATTTGACCTTCCTCTATGGTCTTATCCTGGCGATGGTCCTCTTTTTTATTTTGATATATCCGGGGCTCGCCAACCCCGGCAGCCGGGGGATCCTCAGATCCGAACCATCGGGGGCGGCGGTCCGGGTAGACGGCGTAACCCTGGGGGTAACCCCCTGCGAGATCTTTATACCCCGGGGAAACCGGGTGATTGAATTGGTCCTGCCGGGTTTTAATACCCGGCGGATAGAAGCGGATATCCCCGGCAGGATCTTCGCTTCGGCCTTGTTTCCCCATAAAGAATACATTACCGGGGAACTCCAAAGCGATGATCCCCGGACGGCCCTGGTCCTGGGGGCCGAGGATTACGCCTCATGGTCCTTTGCCGGGGAACCCACCGCGGCGTTTCAGATACCCTTGAGTCTCTCCGAAGGGGCATACCGGGCGGGACCCGCCGGGAAGGATCCCCTGATCCGGGGAAATCTCAACGAAATTCTCACGGGGGCCCTCCGGTTTGCCTCCACCCGGGCGGCCCTTCGGGATATCCTGCGGGCAAAATTCCTCATAGACAACGGGGGGGTATCCCCTTCACCGCTAACCCTGTTCCGTTCCGCGGAAGAGATCCTGACCTATCTGGGCGAAACCCCGGGGGCCGCCGCATGGCTTGGGGCGGTGCTGCCCCCGGAGGCCGCCGGTGTTCTGGTTAATTCCTCCTGGTACCAAAAGGACCAGGAAGGGGCCGTTGCCTTAGGGGCGGCTTCCTCCTTAGGGGCGGCCACCGGGGCGGCCATGGAAATAGGCGCCCTGAGTTTCAGGGAGCTGTCCGGCGGAACCCTGGTACAAGGGAGGCCGTTCCCCCATTCCACGATCATCGGAAACTTCTGGATCGCCGCCGCCGAGGTAAGCGCCCAAGCCTGGGATGAATTCCTGGCGGACGAGCCGGAATGGCGGGGGGAAAACACCCCGGCTTTGACGGAACGGGGCCTGGTCAATTCGGATTACCTCCTCCCCGCGGATAATCCCGGCTATCCTTACCCCACGGTTCCCGGGGTTTCCTGGTACGCGGCCCAGGCCTACTGTCAGTGGCTCTCCCGGTTTCTGCCCCCCGCCCTGTCGGGCTATGAGGCGCGGCTCCCCACGGAAGCGGAGTGGGAATACGCGGCAAAGATTAGCCAACGGGGGGACCTTTCCCTGGATATGCCCGGCGGCCTGTGGGAATGGTGCGGGGATCCCTTTGTCCCCTTACCGTTCCTCCCGGCGGGGGGAGACATAATTCAGAACATACCTTCCCCGGAACGGCCGGTAAAGGGCGGTTCCTGGGTAAGCGTTCCGGGCTCCGTCGATATCGAAACCAGGGCGTCCCTCCCCCCGTCGTCCTGTTCGCCCTTTGTTTCGTTTAGACCGGTCATTGCCCCCCGGGAGGCGCCATGAGTGAAGGGATCAAGATCATCGCCCTGAACCGCAAGGCCCGGTACGATTACACGGTGGATGATCAATACGAATGCGGCATAGAACTTTTGGGAACCGAGGTTAAGTCCCTCCGGGACGGAAAAATATCCTTCCCCGACGCGTGGGCGGAAGTAACGGGGGGAGAAATCTGGCTCCGTTCCTTCAGGATCGCCGAAAACCCCTATTCTTCCGTGTTTAACCACGACCCGGATCGGAAAAAACGGCTGCTCCTCCATAAAGAAGAAATAAAACGGATAAGCCGTAAGGTCGAGGAAAAGGGGTATACCCTGATTCCCCTTTCCTTTTATTTCAAAAAAAGCCGGGTCAAGGTAGAATTGGGGCTCTGTAAGGGGAAAAAAGTCTATGATAAACGGGCGGATATCCGGGAACGGGATATAAAACGGGAAGTATCCCGGGAATTTCGGGAAAGGCTGCATTAAAATCCTTCCTTATTGAGGAGAATAGCGAAAAATTCGGCAAAATTTTGGGTATTTATCGTTTTCTTTTTTATTCTGTGATATATTTACAATATGAAAAAAAAGTATCTTTATTTTGGGATATTTTTTATTTTTCTCCCCTTCCTGCTTTACGCTCAGGATCATAAACCCCTGATCGGAATCATGCCCTTTACCACCCAGGGTATACGGACGGATGAAGCGGGGATCATTGAATCTTTAATCCAATCCTATATGGGGGAAATGGGAAATGAGGTGATTCGCCTCGATCCGGCCTTTAACCTCGACGCATCCTATGATTCCGGGCTTTTCCGGTTTCCGGAATATGTCTTTTCGGGGAGTATCAGCCAGGAAGGGGCAAACCGGATCCTCCTATTGGAGATCCATAAACAAACCACCGGCGAACGGATTTTGTATACCTCTACCCATAAAACCTTAAGCGATCTGATCTTAAAAGTCCGGTCCATCGTAACCGTGGCGGTTACCACCGGGGAAACGATACGGGCCGAACCGGATCCGCAGGAGCAGTTGACGGTGAACAAGCTCGCCGGTACCTGGCGGGGGGATGCGGAGATACAGGTGGTCCGCCTCAGCCGGAATTTGGTGGGGACGGCGGTTTTTACTTCCGGGGTTCAGATGAACCTTATCTACACCATCGAAGACAACACCCTCAAGGTGTTTCAAAATTCCCCGAATACGGAACGGTTTTATCATCCCCTGCCCTACCACGTGGCAAGACAGTTGAGCGCCGAAGCGGAACCGATGCGATGGGAATTCCATCTCTATGAAAAAGGAAAGCTGCTCCGGGGGAAAAGGATCGGAACCGGGGTACGGTATGAGGGGGACAAGATCCTGGAACTGATTCCCGGTACCGAACTATCGGCAGAATGGACTAAATACGGCCATTAGGCCGGCGCCGCAAGAAATCAACAACCCCAGAACCCGCTCCGCGGGAGAGGCAAGCGGCTAAACGTGATCCGCAAAATTGTAAGGGGTGTTTTTAGCGGAATTTGTTCGGAATTTAAAATTTTTGAGCCCTTTATTAAAGCAAAACGCCCGTCAAGCGCATATAGTATCCATGAGACCATTACGCATACTGAAACAAGGCGCGTGGTACGAAATCCGTACCCGCGTCAACAACCGGGAGCCGCTGTTTCGTGGCCGCAAAGCCCTGGCGCTGTTTGCCCGGGTGTTCCGGGAGACGGAACTGCGGTTCGTTTTCGAGGTTCGCGGGCTGTATTTGGCGGATGACTGGCTGACGTTCTATATCAAGCCGGCGGACGGGCTGGAACTTCCGGCTATCATGCAGTGGCTGAAGCAGGTGTTCGCCCAGCGGTACAACCGCCT
>JAITKD010000195.1 GCA_031278575.1 Spirochaetaceae bacterium
CTGTTCCCGACAAAATTGATCCGGCTGACAATGGGCCGTTCGGTGACGGCAAACCGGAGGATCACCTCGGTTCCCAGGGCGTCCGCCGGCACGGCGCTGGGGGAAATCTCGGTAAAATATTCCAGGGCGTAGAGCTGCCCCTGGATTTCCCAGAACACGTCATCATTAAAAAGGCGTCCCCGGTAGGATTCCGTGAGGCCTTCCAGGTCTGAAAGTTTTACATGTTTAAGACCGGTAAAAACAATATCCTTAATCGGTTTACCCTGATACCACTCCGCTGATTCCTGGGGAAAACCGGCACACACTACCACCGCGGCCAACAAAACAACAAAGGCTAAACGCATCTACGCTCCTTGAATAACCCCTTCGGGCTTTTTTTTCACATTAAAACGATCTGGTCCAGGTTAAGGTAATGGAATTATCGTTTATATACCAATTTTCCGGGTGTGTGGGAATAAAATCCCACCGGATATTAAACAGGGGAGTTTCCAGCTCCACTCCGATGTCCGGTTCAAACGTTAAACCCCCCCAGGTGGTTTTGTTTTTATCATACCGAAAAGACAGCATTGATTGAACAAACATATCCCGTCCTATGTATTTACCAAAAAAAACAGTTGTATTATCAAAATAGTTACCAACCCCGTTAATTCTGTCAACCGTGCCCTGAAGCCCCGCGGCCTGGAAAAAGGCGTTCTGGAGCACCTGGGTACGGACCGAAAACATATCGAGGTGTAAAAAGTTCCGAATCTGCCGCTCAAGACGCCGTACCACACTGAACTGGGCCAGCAAATCGGTGGTTGAATTCACAAAAGCCCGTTGAATTGCCCCGGTGGACTCGTCTACCGAGCTGCCGGTAAGATTTTGCCCTAAAAGGGCGAGAATTTCCATCTGGGAAAGGGGTGGGCTGGACTCAAACCGGGCGGTAAAAGACAAAAGAGGGGCGTTTTCCACAAACATGGATATGGTTACCGGCCCTTCGCTGGTCCGGTCCCGGACTTCCGCCCTGACGGTTATCCGGGGATCAAACTGAATTTCGTTCTCCCGGAAGGTCAGGAGCCCTTCCCGGATATAAAAACTCCGCTCGAAGTAAAAAATTTCCCCGCTTCGGATTTTAACGTCGCTGGTCAGGGAAAAACGCCGGGCCAGGGTGTCCGCGGTAACTCTGACTTTGGTTCCCATATCCACGTTGGCCTGGAGTATGGGAAATTCGGCGCTGGGATACACAAATTCCACTTTTTGGCCGGTGGTGACCCGGATATCCAGAACGACCGGCGGCGCGGCCCGGGAAAACATATCCACCCCCGCGGCCTGGACAATTTCATCGGTATTCAGGCTGATTTCCGTATCATGGGCGGTTAAATCCCCGGAGATACTAAAAACGAGGTTCTCCATGGCGAGGTTTAAAAAACCCGACGCGCTGCCGTGGGCAAGAAAACCGGTAATATCAAAACTATAGGGAATGGGCGTTTTCTGGGGAACCCGGACATCGATGCTGAAAATATTTGGTACCCACCGGTCAAACCGGAACCAGCCCCGCGCCTCTCCCGCGCCCCCGCCCACAGTGGCCGGTACGGGCCCAAAAGTCATTTCGTTTCCTTCGATAGTAATGGAAAAGGGGACGGGCATAATATCCTTGCTGATATAAGCGGGAACCTGGAGCCGGACGCTGTTTCCCCGGGCCTGGCCGAAAAATTCGGGGTCCCACAAGGGGCCCCGGATTTCCAGATCGGCGTTTACATAACCGCCTGAAAGACCGATTTCCACCTGCCGGGGAACAAAATTCCAGAGGCTTTTAAGGTCCACATACAGATCCGAAGTCCGGGCGTCGATTGTTTTGGAAGTAATAGTCCCGATCAGGGAGCCCTGGATGGGGGATGGACTGGAAAGTCCCGCGTAAAAATCCCCGCCGTCGTCTATTTGAAAACGGATCATATTCCGGGGGCCCCCGGAAAGGGAAAGCACCGGACCGTTCCGGGAAAAAACCACATCAAAGGGCTTATCCGAACGCAGCGTATCTATCCGGGCTTCTGAAACATGGACGGCGCCGCTTATATACTCCATGGCCCCGCGGAAGCCCAGCCAGGAACCCGAAGGGCCGGTTTCGGCGTCCATGGTAAAGGCAAGGTCAATATCTTTTCCGGCGGCGGCGCCCCGGATAGTGGCTGCCGTTTCCATCCGGGGCCGGGAACGGTTAAGCCGGAATTCGGGCATGAGCGCCTCAAGCCCGGCATAGTGAATCCGTACATCCCGAAGGAAAAATTCCTCATCATCCAGCGCCGCGGAAGCGGAAGCCCGCAGTTCGGCATCCTGAATTCTCGCGCTCAGGGAACCAAGGTTGATATGGGCCTGAAAGGACTCCGCGGAATTCCAGGAGAGCCGCATATCCCCGTCGGCAACCGCGTTATAGGAATTGGACATAACCCGGCCCAACTGGGCCTGGAAAACGATGAGCCGCAGATCAAGTTTTTTTTCCCGGTACCCGGTTTCCAGAACATACCGTTCGTTCCCCTGATCTTCCTCCACGCTGAGGGTTCCTGAAAAACCGGAGAAATCCCGTTCCCAGGAAAGCATTGCTTTCCCGGTTAAGGGGCCCTTGCCGTCGTCAAAATAGATCATGGGGAAGAGGGCGCCGTCCTGATCGGCCCCGCCTGTGGCCCGAAACACGGCTCCGGGGGAGGCGGGGGTTGAAAGATCCAAAATTTCAAACTTATCCACATCAAAGGACCAGAATTGGGGGGAATCATACCGGAGGGCGCTGAGAAAACTCAGCCGGGCGTATTGGCCGCGAAAGGGGATGGGCACATCCTGCGCTTCGATGTAACCTGAATACCCGCTTTGACCGGCGGCGGTGATATAGGCCCGCAGCCCGTAGGAACCCTGGATGCTTATTGACCGGGAGTCGAGGACGATCCCCTCCAAAAAATAGGAAAGATCCTGGTAGTTGGCCATCATGGAGAAGGTCAGTTCCCGGGGATTGGAAAAATCCGCGTACCCGTTAAACAGAAACCCCCCGTCCGCCCAGCTTATCCGGCCTTCGGTGAGATCAAACCGCTGATCCGTCCCGGAAAGGGAGATAAGACCGACCACGCTCTGAACCCCCTCATAGGCGATGACAAGCCGGGGGGCGTTGTAGAGGATATGCTCAAAATCGGTGGTAAGGAATATTTCGGTGGTAATGGCCGTATCTTCCTGGATATTCTGGAGGATGCCGGGCAATACCGGTTCCCGGACAAAAGGTTTGGCCATTTCCGCCAGATCCGCGGCGGAAAAGGAATCCAGCATAAAACTGGCCTCTATCTGCCGGGGTTCATAACCGGCGGACCCCTCAAAGGACAGGGAACTGAGGCGCACCCCCTCATAGGATTCCAGGCCGGTAAACCGGAGGGCGGAAAGGGAAAAATTAAAATCCCCGCCGGAGGGGAAGAGGGACACATCCAGGGCGGTCAGTTGGACCTTGCCCAGGGTGACGGTTTCTCCGAAGATGTTAATTTCCCTTCCCTGGGAAGTCAGGGTGAAATCCGCGGTACACCCTTCGTTGCCGGAAAGGCTCAGATCCGAGAAGACCAGCCTGCCGTTGGGGGCCAGGGGTTTAAGCCCTATATCCCCCTGAAAACTGACTTCCCCCCGGATCGGCAGGTTTCCCGGAAAAGCCGGAATTCCGGGGCCGGTGTTTTTTGAACCGGAACTCCGGGGAATTCCGCAGTAAAATTGCTCCACATGAACGGCCTTTTCATCCCCCTGGGCTTTGATTTCAAAAGAACTGGTTCCCATGGAAACGCCGGGGGGTACCGCCCCGGAAAGATCGGCCCGGTACTGTATCTTTTCCGGGGAATTGGCGGTAAGGGAGGCGCCGCCGGAAACGGTCATGGCCAGCCAGGGGTTGTATTTTCTCCAGGAACCAGAAAGGGACAGCATCTCCCGGAGCGGAAACTGATCGCAGTTGAACAGGGCGGCCAGTTCTCCCGATTGAACGCCATAATCCAGGGAAAAATCAAAGGGAAGCCCCCCCGGAACGTTCCTGACGGCTATGGTGTTATCCGCCAGGGAAGCCTGGAGGGTCAGGGAGTGAAAGCGGAAACGGTTCCCCCACAAAGCCGGGATGGTAAAAACGGCGCTTCCCCCGCTCAGATCGGCGGCGCAGGTCCCGGAAATCCTCACGCTCATTTGCGCGGTAAAGGGGTCGTCGAAGATGCCGGAAAGGGATACCCCGGCGTTCCCCTTTCCCTGCACCGAGACGATTTTGTCCTCTACCGACACGTCAAGGTTCAGTCCCTGGGCCCGGTATACGTTCAGTTTGTTTTTTACAGTCACCCCGCCGTTTCTTATCCTGAAAAGGACACGCTCGGGGATCAGGGCGGTAAGGTCCTCCGGGAAACCGTACCGCTGAAAATCGGAGGAGCCAAACAGCCTTCCGGCAAAGTCCGCCAGATCCCGATCCCGCTCCGTATCGATACTGATAACGGGGCTGTCGATCCGGACGGATTGAATAGCCTGGGGTTTTTTCCTGAGCAGATCCAGCAGGGAATAGGAAATACGGAACCGGGATATAAACAAAACGGGGGCCGTCCCGGAATCCGGGTTGTCCTGTTTTTCCGCGATACGGATATTCCGTATGTCCAGGGAGCCGAAAATCGAGGGGCTGATGGAGGAATAAAAGATCTTTCTGCCGATGTAATTTTCCACCCTGCCGATAAGCTCATCCCGGATTTTTTCCATCCGGGTTTGAAGATTTTTCTGCACCGGCCGCAACACCAGGGTAGTCAGAATAACAAGAACGATAAAAATGAGAATTTCGCACCATATATAAAGCCGGGGCCCCGTTTTATTATCCACCTGTTTATCTGACCCTGGTTTCGTGAAAACCAACACGCCTTATCCTTGTTTATCAAAACATATCATAAAAGGATATAAAATTCTATAAGAATGCCGCTAAAAAACCGGCTGGTTTTTCAATAGCCCCATACATACATATCGGTAAAGAGGCCCCGGAATTGTATTTTTCCGGCGTTTATGATAGGACGGATGGAACATGAAGATAATTCCCAATTTCGCCGTCTTCGAGGGGGGGGACGGGACCGGCACTACCACCCAGATGGGCCTTCTGGAGCGGCGTTTCGCCGGGGCCAGGCCGGTTTT
>JAITKD010000007.1 GCA_031278575.1 Spirochaetaceae bacterium
GCCCTCCCTTCGGGGAGGGCTTTTTGCGGCGGCGGGGTCAGACCCCAAAACAACCCGGTAAGCGCAAAAAACGCGTTGATCCCAACTAAATCGTCGTCTATCTGAACTCCGCCTGCCGAATGGATGTCGGTTACCGTGATACCCTGTCTATAATAGCCGAAAAAGCCGCCGTGTACGAAGCGCGCAAGGGATTGGAGGGGTGCGAAGCAGCCCCGGCGCATAGCGACGGGGCCGGAGCGTAGCGGAGCCCCGGAAAGCCCGGTCGCCGCATCGCGGCGATGCGCCCAAATTACCTGAAAAATCTTTATATAGGTAAACCCGCCGCAGGGGCGCGGGGGCATTGACAAAACCAAAAGGAATAAAATAGAGTTTTGGAGCCGGCTTCAACCCCGGTCAGCCTTGAAACAGCCCCGTACCGCCTCCGCGGACGGATGACCGGCCTATTTCCCCGAAGATGAGGATACAAAAAGGAGCTGCCAGGATGACGGACAAAAATCAACTGAAAAAAGACCTCTGCGCCTGTATCGACGCCGCGGAGGTAAAAATCAAGGGGTACACGGACTCCGTTTTCAATGAACCGGAGCTTGGCTTTAAGGAAACAAAAACCGCCGCCAAAACAGCGGATTTTTTCCGCGGCCTGGGCCTGAAACCCGAAGAAGGGCTTGCCGTCACCGGGGTCAAGGCGCTTCTTGAGGGGAATCCCGGCCCTACCGTCGCCGTCTTCGGCGAACTTGACGCCATAGGCTGTCCCGAGGCCCCCTCCGCCAACCCCGAAACCGGGGCCGCCCACACCTGCGGGCACTTTTTGCAGTTGGGCGCCATGATGGGGGCGGCCGTTGCCCTGACGGAGCTGTACAAAAAAGAGAAACTCGGCGGTAATGTGGCGTTTTTTGCCGTGCCCGCCGAAGAATACGTTGAAATCGCCTACCGGATGCGGCTGCGTGAGGAAGGAAAGCTGCATTTCCTGGCCGGCAAGGAAGAGCTTATCTACCGCGGGGCCTTCGCGGGAATTGATATGGCGATGATGGTCCATTCCAACGCCTACAGCCCGGAACCTTCCGTCTGTATAGGAAAATCCTCCAACGGCTTCATCGGCAAAGTCATACAGTATATCGGAAAAGAGGCCCATGCCGCGGCCGCTCCCCACGAAGGCATTAACGCCCTCAACGCGGCCATGCTGGGGCTTATGGGAATCCACGCCCTGCGGGAGACCTTCAAAGACGAGGACCATATCCGGGTGCATCCGGTTATCACCAAAGGGGGCGACCTGGTCAATTCCGTGCCCGCGGACGTGCGGCTGGAAACCTACGTCAGGGGGAAAACCATGGAGGCCATCGAGGCCACCCACGGAAAGATAGACCGGGCCCTGCGGGCCGGGGGCGACGCGGTGGGGGCAAAAACCATTATCCGGACCAGCCACGGGCAGCTTCCCCTGGTCTGTCCCGAGGAAATGAACGATATTTTTATACAAAACGCGCAAATAGCCCATCCGGGCATAAAAATATCCCGGATAGAACATTTTTCCGGTTCCACCGACATGGGGGACGTATCCCACCTCATGCCCGTCATTCATCCCTACATAGGCGGGGTAACCGGGGCGCTCCACGGCAGGGATTTCGCGGTAACGGATTTTGCCGCGGCCTGCCTGCTGCCCGCCAAAGCCATGGCCATGAGTATTGTGGATCTCCTCTACGGCGGCGCGGAGGGGGCAAAGAAAATCATCGCGGAAAACAAACCCTTATTGACCGCCGCCGAATATGTATCTAAAATGGATTCATATTTTAAGGAGGAATCGTGAAAAACATTAAACTGCATGTAATCGTTCTCGTCCTGATTGTCATTGCCGAACGTATCGGAACGATTAGCTTTCAGGTCGGTCCGGGAAAAGTCGTCCTGGTTCCTATGCTCTATGCCCTTATCTTAGGGATTCTACTTACCCTTAAGTTTGTCAAGGCGGCAAAACAAAAGGATATGGAAGACGCCAGTTCCCTCATCGGTCTGACCCTGCTGCTCCTTATGGCCCGCTACGGCACCCTGGTCGGCCCCACCCTGGATCAAATCATTGCCGCCAGCCCCGCCCTCATTCTCCAGGAATTCGGCAACCTGGGGACCATTTTTATCGGCGTCCCCATCGCGGTTCTTTTGGGACTCAAAAGAGAATCCATTGGCGGCGCCCACTCGGTTGCCCGGGAACCCAACGTTGCCCTTATCGGCGATATGTACGGCCTTGATGGTCCTGAAGGCCGCGGGGCCATGGGTGTTTACATCTGCGGCACCGTGTTCGGCACCATTTTCATCGCCCTGCTTACCACCTTCTGCGCCGGGTATCTGCCCTTTCACCCCTTCTCCCTGGCTATGGCCGCCGGAGTCGGAAGCGCCAGCATGATGACCGCCTCCGTGGGAACCCTTTCTTCGATGTTCCCCGACCTGGCCCAGCAGATTCAGGCTTTCGGCGCCGCCAGCAATATGCTCAGCGGTCTCGACGGCCTTTATATGTCCCTGTTTATCGCCCTGCCGCTGACCGAATGGCTCTACCGGAAATGTTATAAACTGAAATACGGACAGCTTCCGGAAAAAGGCGTCCGGATCGATACGAAAAAATCCCCCAAAAAGGAGGCCGCCAAATGAAACTGCTCCATTCTTTTATCGTTCTTCTTATCGTCGGCGCCATGTCCCTGGTGGCGAATTTTATCGGCTACAAGAATCCCATCATCGACGCGCTTCCCGGGATGCTTATCCTTATCGCCCTCGCGATTGCGGGTATCCTTCTGGCAAGGGTTTTTCCCAAAATTCCCGCCGCCGCGTACATCGTTACCCTTGGTTGTATCATAACCTATCCCCGGGTGCCCGGCGCCGCCTTCATCAACGCCGCTATAGCCAAGGTCAGCTTCATGTCCCTGACCACCCCTATCCTTGCCTATGCGGGTATCGCCATCGGCAAAGACCTGGGGAGTTTCAAAAAATCAGGCTGGCGCATCATCGTTTTGGCCTGTGTTGTTTTTATCGGAACCTTTATCGGTTCCGCGATTATTGCTGAAATTGTATTGCGGCTGCTGGGTCAAATCTAATAGGGTTGTTCAAAAACTTCAGTTTTTGAACAAATTCCGATAAAAAACAGCAAAATGTTCCACGTTTTGCGAGACTTGTTCGAGAACCATGGGGTTCTTGAACAAGTCCAATGTATCCGGCGGGCGGCCGAAGGCCAAAAACAGCGATAGCCCCCCGCAATTCGGATTTTGCCCGGTTCAAGACAGACCTTTCCCCTGCGCGTTTCCGGTTTACGGTGGAAAAGACGGTTGTTGCGGAACTCCGGGCGGATTAACGCCGCTTATCCGGGCGCCGGGGCGGGGAGAAGGGGGAATAGGAAGGAAAAACCGGGGTGGATCGCCGTTTCTCCATACCGGGGTCTGACCCCAGTGTCTGTATACCGGGGGCTGACCCCAGTGTGCGCATCTCCCCGCCCCGTTCCGGCCTCCTCCTCCGGCGGCTCCCCCGCCAGGATCCACGACCCGTACCGGTCCCCCCAGATATGCCCGATCCGGCCATCCGCCCGGTTGTACCGTTGGGCGAACACCTGTTTCAGCCACTGCATGATTGCGGGCAGCTCCAGCCCGTCCGCCGGCTTGATATAAAACCAGTCGTCCGCAAGACACAGCCCGCGAACCTTGAAAACGAACCGGAGTTTCGTCTCCCGGAACACCCGGGCAAACATCGCCAGGGCCTTATTGGGGATGGGCGCCGCGGCGCCGGTCCCTAAGCGAAACAACGGTTCCCGGTTGTTGACCCGGGTGCGAATTTCGTACCACACCCCTTGTTTGAGTATGCGTAATGATCTCATAGAAAGTATATGCACTTGACGGGCGTTTTGCTTTAGTAAAGGGCTCGAAAATTTCAATTTCCGAACGAATTTCGCTAAAAATACCCCTTGAAATTTTTGTGGGTCACGTTTAGCCTGAAGGATGGGGTGTCTTGTAAGCGTTGCGTTATTTACGAGGTTCGTTCTGTAAGGAAGTTATTTAACGGTGGGGTCTACTACCATTTTTTTGGTGTTACCAAATCAACCGCCCGGAAGCTCCCCCGCGAAGCGGGTTCCTGGGTATGAGGCCCCGTTGCGAATAAAAAATCGAGGCTGTTCCAAAATTTCAGCCGTTGGAACGGCTTCCTGAGATTTATCAGAAAAACCGGGCTTTTAACCGGTTTTTTCAATGCCGGCGCCAAAACCAACCGGGGCGCGGCGCCGGCGCAATTTTTAAAAAAGCATCATCATTAGTTTCGATAAAAAACGGCGCCCTTCAAAATAAACCGGGGTTGGGGAGGGCGTTATGATTAATTTATATTGCATGGAGGAGGCCCATGGCGAGGAGAGGTAAGGTCATCATCGATAGGGAACTCTGCAAGGGGTGTTTTCTCTGCATCCGCGCGTGTCCGTCCAAGGTTTTGGCGGAGGATACCCTGCCGAATTCATCAGGTTCCTATCCGTCCAAGGCGGTTTATATGGAAAAATGTATAGCCTGCGGGAACTGTTTCGCGGTGTGTCCCGATGTGTGTATTATGGTGTACGAATTGGAAGGAGCCGAGGCATGAGGGATACGGAGAAAGTGTTGTTGAAGGGGAATGACGCCATTGCCGAATCGGCGATCCGGGCGGGCTGCGGCGCCTATTTTGGGTATCCCATCACCCCCCAAAATGAAATTATCGCCTATATGGCCAAACACATGCTGGAAAAAGGCCGGGTTTTTATCCAGGCCGAAAGTGAGGTGGCGGCGATCAACATGGTTTACGGCGCTTCCGCCGCGGGAGCCCGGTCCATGACCAGTTCCTCCAGCCCCGGGATCAGCCTGAAACAGGAGGGCATATCCTATGCCGCCGGGGCGGATAGTCCCCTGGTGGTGGTGAATGTGGTCCGGGGCGGCCCGGGCCTGGGATCTATCGCCCCCAGCCAGGGGGACTATAATCAGTCCACCCGGGGGGGCGGGCACGGGGATTACCGCTGTATTGTCCTTGCCCCCAAAAGCGTCCAGGAATGTGCGGACCTGACCTATCTGGCCTTCGACCTGGCGGACCAGTACCGGATGCCGGTCATCGTCCTCGCGGACGGTATGATAGGCCAGATGATGGAGGGCGTGGTCCTGCCCCCGGAACGGCCCCTGCCGGGGCTGCCCAAACGGGATTGGGCGGTGGGACACATGGCCGCCGCCCCGCGGGCGGCGCGGCATATCAGCTCCATAAACCTGATCCCCGAGGAACTGGAGGCCAAAACCAAAGCCCGGTTTGTCCGGTACGATGAAATAAAGGCCAAAGAAACCCGGTATGAACAAACCGGGCCCGCGGAAGAGGCGGACCTGACCCTGGTGGCCTACGGTACCGCCGCCCGGGTGGCCCAGGGCGCGAAAAAACTCGCCGAAAAGGAAGGGATCGCCCTGGGTATTTTGAGGCCCATCACCCTCTGGCCCTTCCCTTCCGGCCCCCTCGCCCAAATCGCCGCTTCGGGGAAGCCCTTCCTGACGGTGGAAATGAGTTTGGGCCAGCTTGTGGATGATGTAAACCTTGCGGTTTTGGGTAAGGCCCCGGTACACCTCCTGGGGCACTCCGGCGGGGTCGTCCCCACGGAGGAAGAGGTATTTAACGAGGTCAAACGGATACTGGGGAGGAAAGGATGAAACAACTATACGGGCGCCCCAAAAGTTTATACGATGTTCCCACCAAATACTGCGGGGGCTGCGGCCACGGGGTCATACACCGGATCATCACCGAACTCATTGACGAGATGAACCTGCGGGAGAAGGCGATCATCACCAACCCCGTGGGCTGCGCCATCTGGGCGGATCTTTACTTTGATTTTGATTCGGTCCAACCGGCCCACGGCCGGACCCCCGCGGCGGCCACGGGGATCAAGCGGGTCCTTCCGGATCATGTGGTTATCTGCTACCAGGGGGACGGGGATATGGCGGCCATTGGTACGGCGGAGATGATCCATGCGGCAAACCGGGGGGAAAAATTCACCACCATCTTTGTGAATAACGCCATTTACGGCATGACCGGCGGCCAGATGGCCCCCACCACCCTGGTGGGTCAAAAGGCGGTTACCGCCCCCGAAGGCCGGGACCCCGGAGCGGCGGGGATGGGGTATCCCATCCGGGTATCGGAACTGCTCTCCAACCTGGAGGGAAGCCGCTACATTGCCCGGGGGGCGGTGAACAACGCCGCCAATATACGGAAGACCAAACAGTACATCAAAAAAGCCCTGGAGGCCCAGATGCGGGGCATAGGGTTTACCATGGTGGAGGTGCTTTCCCAATGCCCCACCAACTGGGGCATGGAACCGGTCCCCTCGGTGGAATGGCTGGAAAAAAACATGATCCCCGTTTTCCCCCTGGGGGAGATCAAAAACACCTTAGAAGCGGCTGTTTTGGCGGTTAAGGAGGCAGTCGGGACTGCCAAGGAGGCAGTCCTGTGACAGAAAAATCTTTTTTTGCCGGGTTCGGCGGCCAGGGGATCATCTCCCTGGGACAAATATGGGTGTATTGCGCCATGAAGGAGGGCAAAAACGTTACCTTTTTCCCCTTTTACGGGGCGGAAAAACGGGGGGGTATTGCCCGGGCGGGGGTTATCGTTTCGGACGAGGAGATCGCCAGCCCCCTCGTAACCGTCCCCGATTCGGTACTGGTGATGAACCCCGATTCCCTCCCCCTCTGTGAGGGTATTCTGAAACCCGGGGGGCTCATGCTGCTCAATTCGACCCTGGTCAAGGAAGGCCCCCGGCGGAAGGATATCACCGTGGTCGGGATTGAGGCCCAGGATATGGCGGAAAAGATCGGCAACCCCCGGTTCGCCAATATGGTGGCCTTAGGAGCCATGGCAAAACTCACCGGCGCCCTGGCGGTTACGGAAATTGAGGGGATCCTTAAAAAATTCTTTTCCCCGGACAAACACCAATTTGTCCCCCTGAACGTGGCGGCTATCCGGGCGGGGTACGGGGCGGTATAGCCTGCGGGTAAGTCCGAATTCAAATTGAGCCGGTTCCAAAACCAACCGGGGTTGGGATTGGCTCAGGTTTATACCCAATTTTGTAAAAGTTGTCTTATCTGAACCGGCAAGGGGTACCAAGCCGGACCGGTGAATAGGGGAAGCCCGGTCAAGCCGCACGATATATTTGACAGAAATCCCTTTTGTTTGTTATACTAAAGCAGTTAGATCTGTTCAAAATTTTAAATTTTGAAACCGGCTTCTGAAAAAATGGCTTAAAAGGCCCTTTTTTCTTAAATTTCAGGCGATGGTTTTAAAATTACGGCCCGAAGGACTATTAAATTTTGAAACCGGCGGGGCTGTTTTATTATTTGAGGAGTAGATTTTGGCATCGATCCATAGATATAAAAGATTTGAAAACAATATCGTCCTTAGGGTAAAAAACGCGGCCCGGGCAGCGGCGGGGGGGATTCTTAAATTCCTTAAAACCGCCGGCAAAATGATCACCCGGCGTTATACGGTGGTTGTGGTACCCCATTCAGAAAAAAAGGTATACAATTTACAGTTAACCGTTTTTTCCATGGCCTGTTTTGTTCTTGTACTTGCCGGTATGGCCGGGGTGTTTTTTTTCTACGGCCTTTCCCTGAGCGGGACCCAGCGGGGCTTAACGGATAAAGATCCCCGGCTGAGTGATGCCCAGGCAAGCCTGGATCAGCTGCGGGATGAGGTAGCCCTGCTCCTGCGGCAGTCCCGGGGGTTTCAGGCGACCCTTTCCAACACCCTTGCCACCCTGGGGACCAACGCGGCCAACGCCGATGCCGGGGCCCCGGGGGAGAATTTGGCCTCTTTATTTAATATACGGGAGGTTTCTATCGGAACCCTCCAGGAAGTGACCGATGTGCAGCAACTGGCGGCGTATCTTTCCGCCGCGGTGGAGCCCTTACAGGAGCTCAGGACCATTCTTGACTCTCAGAATACCCTGCTTTCGGAAATTCCCAGTATATGGCCCATCAGGGGGGGGCTCGGCCATATATCCATGTCTTTTGGGCAAAACAAACACCCCTTTACCGGTCAGTATTATATCCACAAGGGGATTGACCTCTCTACCTATCGCCAGGGGGATCCCGTTGTAGCCACCGCCGACGGACAGGTGGTTACCCTCGAAAGTGAACCGGGGGGGTTTGGGAATTATATTATTATCCGCCACAAGCACGGGTTTTATACCCGGTATGCCCATTTATTGTCCTTCCGGGTAACCACCGGTCAGAGGGTTCAGCAGGGGGAAATTATCGGTTATATCGGCAATACGGGGCTTTCTACGGGGCCCCATTTGCATTACGAGGTTCATATTGGTTCCGATGTGGTAGACCCTTTCAAATTTATTACCATCCGTTCCAATAATTCCCGAAACGACCGTTAAAAGGGTGTGATATGTCCGCCGCTAAACGGGAAAATCTCGCAATAAACACTATCATCGGCCCCGGTACTTCGGTTTACGGAGATATAGAATCCGGGGGATTCACCCGGGTGGACGGCAATCTCCGGGGGAATTTGACTGCCCGCGGCCGGGTGGTGGTGGGTGAAAAAGCCCGGATAAAAAGTAATATCAGCGGTACCAGTATCACCATCGGCGGGGTGGTATACGGTAATGTATTGGCCAGTGAACGGTTGATCATCCTGTCTACCGGGCTGGTATTAGGGGATATCGTAACCCGGCGGATCCAGGCCGACGAGGGCTGCCTGGTCCACGGCAGGGTGACGGTATGCGGAACCGACGAAATCTGGGATCGGGCCAGAGTCAAACTGCAAGAGGCTCCGGAACCTGAGCCGGCCGCCCCGGAATATACGAAAAACCATGGCTAAAATTCCCGATGGGATAGTTCCCCTTTCTACGCCCCTCCCCTATTCCCCCCAACAAGGGGAGGCAAGAAAGGCCCGGGATAAGGCCCGGACCGGGCAGATCGGCGCTTCCCGGTTTTTTACCCTATTGGAAGAAGCCGCCGAAACCGTGGAAGTCCCGGAGGAGTATGCCCCTTCGGATGAGGCTATTCAGGAACTTTTGGATGAGGTCCATAGCAGCGGGGACGATCTTAAAAAAAAGCCCTTCCCGGAGGAAATAAAGCGGTATAAACGGGCGGTTAGAAATTTTCTTCATTATGTTATAGAAAATAGTTATGGGGTGGAAAAACAGATCGGCATCCCGAATTCTTTAAAATCCGGATTTACGGGACCCCGGGGATCTCCCCGGGCATTGGAACGTAAATCCTATATGATGATTCAGGTGGTGGATCAAAAACTGGAGCAGTTAGCCGCGGGGATCCTGGCCGGCCAGGTTACCCAATTGGAGATCCTGGCCAAGGTTGATGAAATTACCGGGATACTGGTCAATTTATTGCGGTAACCCACGGCGGCTAAAATTGTAGCCGGAAGTTCTTGCGTATAACTGGGGCGGTAGGAAAACCATCCAAAAAAAGGAAACGGCATGGGTGATTCGGATAACTATGAGGATATATTGCCGGAAGACGCGGAAGAAATCGCCGCATTAGAGGATAACCCCGCGGAAGAGGAAAGCACCGATATTATTGTCGCTTCCGAGGAGGGGCTTGCGTCCCTGACCCCGGATACCCCCCTATACCGGCTGCGGCTGTTTTATTCCCACGAGACCTTTGTGGCCGCCTATGTGGGGGACCCGCTGGATACCGGAAGTATGGTCCTGGTTCCGACCCGGTATGGCCGGGATCTGGCCCAGATAATCGGTCCCCTCCGCAGGCGGGACACCCAAATCATCTCGGAATTTGCCCGAATAGAACGGCCCGCGTCCAAAGATGACCTGGAAAAATCCGCCAATAACCACCGGCATGAGCAGGAAGCCTTTCGGATCTGCAAACAAAAGATCGAAGCCCATCACCTGGAAATGAAACTGGTGTCGGTCCATTATCTTTTGGAGGAACCGAAGATTTTGTTTTTCTTTACCGCGGAAAGCCGGGTTGATTTTCGGGAACTGGTAAAAGACCTGGTAAGTATCTTTAAAACCCGGATAGAACTCAGGCAGATAGGGGTGCGGGATGAATCCCGGGTTGTCGGCGGCCTGGGCGTATGCGGCCGGGGATATTGCTGCCACATGGTCTCGGATAAATTAAAACCCGTATCTATAAAAATGGCAAAGGATCAGAATCTGTCCCTAAATTCTATGAAAATATCAGGCCCCTGCGGGCGCCTCCTTTGCTGCCTGGCCTATGAACACTGTTTTTACGGGGAACAGCGCCGGCTTGTTCCCCAGGAGGGTTGTAAACTCAACTACGACGGGGCGTTATGGAAGGTCCTGGAGGTAAATGTCGTGATGGGCAAGGTAAAACTCGCCACGGAAGACGGCCGGCAAATCCAGATGCCCACGGCGGCCTTTGAAAAAACAGACGGCCGCTGGAGTATCAGAAACGAAAAACCCGAGGAAACCCAGCCTTAGGGCTTGATTTGAAGGCCGGGGTCAGACCCTCTGTCCCTTGGGGTCAGACCCTCGCGCCCAACCGGGGTCTGACACCTGTCCGATTGGGGTCAGCCCCTCGCCCCTTGGGGTCAGACCCTCCGCCCTACCGGGGTCAGACCCCCGTATGGGGAAACGGCAATCCAAACCGCTTTTCTCCTCATATTCCCGCATCCCGCGGTCCCGCGCCCGGATAAGCGGCGTCAATCCGCCCTGAGTTCCGCATCAACCTTCTTTTTCACCCCAAACCGAAAACTCCCCGGGGAAAAGTCTGTCCTAAAACCGGTAAAACTTGAACGGCGGGTCAAGTTTAGGGCTAATCCGACAATACAGAGCCGCATTGTAAATTTTCCCTGATTTGTGTACACTGGCTGAGGGAATGTATCCTGAGGAGTAAACAGGGAGCGGTTATGAATGTAGTGGTCATCGGCGCCCAATGGGGTGATGAGGGGAAGG
>JAITKD010000029.1 GCA_031278575.1 Spirochaetaceae bacterium
AAACGGGCGGGCCCAGGATCCGGGGAAACTATTGTTTCGGGATACTCCGCGCTAAGGAAGCACTGATTAATTCAATCGAGAATTCGCCAACTGCGTTGGCGCAATCGGTGCTCCTTTAACATGCGGCCGGTTTTTCAAGGGTTGAAATTCGGGAAAGCCCCCCGGTACACCGCGTTTTTTGTTTTTTTATCGATTTTATTAACAATTTATTAAAGAAATCCGCGGTTCTACCGATATATATAATGTCGGACCTATAGTTCCCCTCCCAAATCACTATATTTCCGACATGCCTCAAGGGCATGGCCGGTAGCGGACTTCGGTTCGCGGCCGGCCTTTTTTGTTCCCGTTCCGGGTTTTGGCGGGCTTGACAAAAACAGGGCCCTTTCATAGGCTTTAAAATGGAGCGTCCGGTAGGGTATAGTATAGACATGAAAGGAAGCATAGCGGCAAGTATTTTTGCGGTCCTGGCCCTTTTGATAGTGGCGGTGATCGGCGTTTCCCTGGGTTTATCCCTGGCGCAAACGGTGAATATTAAAAACCAGGAAAATTTTCAGGAATTTGCCCCGGCCTTGCCCACTAAGATCCTCGATATAAACGGAATTTTGATTACCGAATTTTCCGCGGACGAAAAACGGGAGCTGATCAGTTTAAGCGAATTGCCCCGGCACCTTATCCACGCGGTATTGGCCCGGGAAGACCCGGATTTTTATAACCACAAGGGGTTCAGCCTCCGGGCCATAGCCCGGGCGGCCTTTGGGCAGCTTACGGGGCGCAACCTGGGGGGGGGGTCCACCATCACCCAGCAGATCGCGGGGAGCATCTATACGGACCGGACCGAGTACAGCCTTACCCGGAAGATTCGGGAGTTGTGGTGGGCCCTCCAGATGGAGCGGCGGTATACCAAGAATGAAATCCTCGAAATTTACCTCAACTATTCCTATATGGGCCCCGGTACCTTCGGGGTGGAAGCGGCAAGCAAGTACTTTTTCGGCCACAGCGCCCGGGAGATAACCCTGGCGGAGGCGGCGATCCTGGTGATCCAGCTTTCCAGCCCGGCCCGGTATAACCCCCTGGACAACCCCAATACCGCCAGGGAACGCCAGCGGGCGGTCCTGAACCGGATGATCGAATTCGGCTATACCACGGCGGAAGACGCGGAGGCCTCCTTTAACGAATATTGGGATAATTACGATTATACCCGGGAATCAACCTCCGCCTATTACCACCGGGAAGACGCCGCCCCCTGGTTCAGCGAATATGTCCGCCGGCAGTTGGACGATATGATGTACGGAACCATGGATTATTACCGGGACGGGTACACGGTCCGTACCACCCTGGACCTAAAACACCAGGCGACGGCGGAAAAACTGATGGCCCAGGGCCTCGTCAAGGCAAACCGGGAGTATGCCGCCTCCCGGGGTTCCCGGCTGGTCCGGGCGGAACAAACCTATATCCCCATTGTGGACCTCCTTTCCCTCACGTTTAATCTGGATTCGATCCACGCCACGGCGGACGCCCAAAATGAACAAAAGGCCCTCTCCCGGTATACCAAGACGATTAATCCCGTGGTTGATATGGCCGCCCTGGTCTTCGGGATTCAGGACTTGAAGATTATTACCAATACGTCCTTTGCGGAATTAAAAAACACCGCGGAACAAAACGTGGTGGAGGGCACCCTCATCGCCATCGAAAACGAGACCGGACACATTAAGGCGGTGGTGGGGGGATCCCGGTTTGACCAGTCAAACCAGTTGATCCGGGCCACCCAGGGACGGATCATGCCGGGGAGTTCTTTCAAGCCCCTGTATTATTCCGCCGCCATTGACACGGGGAAGCTTACCCCCGCGTCCCTGATCTACGATATCCCCATGGTGTTCTACAATGAGGACGGCACCCCCTATATACCCCTTAATTTCCGGGGTGAATGGAAAGGCTCGGTTCTCCTCTACGACGCCCTGGCCCAATCCATGAACGTCCCTTCCCTTAAAATACTGGATACCATCGGGTTTGACGCGGCCATTGACCGGGCGGCAAACCTTTTGGGTATTGATGATCCCCAGGAGCGGGAACGGACCTTTCCCCGGGTATACCCCATGGGGCTGGGGATCATCTCCGTTTCTCCCCTACAGATGGCCCGGGCCTTTGCGATCTTCGCCAACCAGGGCAGGGAGGTTACCCCCATCGCCATCCGGGTCGTGGAGGACCGGAACGGCAGGATAGTCCTGGATACGGAGCGGGAACTCCGGCAGCGGCAGCAGCGTATGGGCAGCGACATCCAGGTCATAAGCCCCCAAAACGCCTATGTCATGACCACCCTGCTCAAAAAGACCGTAGAGATCGGGACCCTCCGCTCCGGTTCGGGATTCGGTTCCAAGTTTGTCTACCAGGACGAGCAGGGTAACCGGTACCGCATCGCCGCGGCGGGAAAAACCGGAACCACCCAGAACTGGTCCGATGCCTGGACGGTAGGGTTTACCCCCTATTATACCACCGCCATTTGGTTTGGGTTTGACAGGCCCGGTAACTCCCTGGGATTATCCCTGACCGGGGCCACCCTGGCGGGGCCTATCTGGGGTGATTTTATGCGGGAACTCAACATGGGCCATCCGGCCAAGGAGTTTATCCGGCCTTCCACGGGGGTTGTGGATGTAACGGTCTGCGCCAAATCGGGGTTATTACCCACCGATGCCTGCAACGAGGGAACCGTTACCCTTTCCTTTCTCACCGGAACCCAGCCACGGGAGAGTTGTACCCTTCATTCGGAGGCCAGAATCAGATCAAGCCTGACCCTGGAGACCATGCGGACCAATTCCCTCGTCGTCAACGACGACTCCCTGTTAGATGAACTGCGGATGCCCCAACTGCGGCTCGAACTTCCGGATGTCCCGGCGCGGCGGCGCGAAACCGCGGCGCCCCCGGTCTCCGAGGGGAGTCTCGATTGGGGGATTGAGGCGTTTCCGGACCATAACCCGCTGTTGGATTAATAGGCCGGCGCGGCCGGTATGTCCGTTACCGGGATTAACCGCCGCCTGCGGAAAGGCGGTCAAAAAAGGCAGGGGCGGTTTC
>JAITKD010000049.1 GCA_031278575.1 Spirochaetaceae bacterium
TCTTCCTGGGCGCCGGCCGCCACGAAGAGGTCAATATTCAGGTTCTTACCCTTCAGCTTATCCAGGGCCTGCACCAAGGCGACAAAACAGGAACGGTCATCCAGGGCTTTACCGCAGAGGAGGTGATTTTCCAACTCCCTGGGCTCGTCGCGGTACACCGCCGGGGTCCCAATGGGTATCCGTTTTTTTGCTTCCTCATCCGAAAGGCCTACATCGATATACATATCTTTAACGGCGATAGTTTTTTCCATTTGCTCCGGGGTAAGCACATGGGGAGGCAGGCAGGAGACCACCCCGAACAGGGGCGGGTCTGTTAGAATCGTTACCTCCCGGCCGGGGAGCATCCGGGGATCAATGCCGCCGAGGGTTTCGAACCGGAGAAACCCCTGCTCCACCGCAGCAACGATCAAGCCCAATTCGTCGATATGGGCATCCAACAGCAGCTTTTTTGCCCCCGGCTTACCGCAGGGAATAGCGGCCAGAACATTACCCAGACGATCTACCCGGACATCCGGGGAATATTTGGCCAATATTTTGGCGCAATAGGTACTTACCGCTTCTTCAAACCCCGAAGGACCGTTCAGACGGCACAAATTAAAGAGCGTTTCCTTGATTTCCATTAATGGGTCTCCTTGTGTTTAAGGTCGATTTTTCTCAGTTCCCCGATAAGGCCGGCGTTGTAATCGATATAAGCTTCAAGAACATCGGCTCCGGTTTTTTCATTAGCCCCCTGGGGAGGCGCTCCCAGGTTGCCGGCCCGGCCCAAGCGGTAATCGTCCGATGTCGCAAAAAAGGGCTCCCCCTTGTAGGTAATGGTGTATCCGGCACGGATATGCTCACTCAGCATAGTATCCGGCACGGGGTCCTTGGCACGGGTCATATCCACCAAATCCGGCTTAATTGCCAGCATACAGGAGGTCTCGTAAAGGCCGCCGTGGTCATTGCAGGGCAGTTCCGGTTTTATCTGGGGTACCAGCAGCCACCATTCGGTGGATGCGCAGAGGGCATGGTAGTCGCGCCACAGGTCTCCGGCCACCATGCGAAGGATGCCGGCGTTACCGCCATGGCCGTTGATAAATAAAAAGCGGCGGGCGCCGTGTTTGGCATAGGACGCCCCATAGGCATACCAAATTTTACGCAGCAGCCGGGGACTGAGGGATACCTGGCCGGGGTATTTTTTCCCCTCCGGACCGTAGCCGTAGGGAAAAACCGGGGCGACCAGGGCGCCGGCCCGTTCCCCTATCAATGCCGCGCAATGCCCGGCAATAAAGGTGTCCGTACCCAGGGGGTTGTGCCGGCCGTGTTCTTCCAGCATACCCACCGGAATAATTATCACATCGTCGCGCCGCATATGTTCTTCAAATTCGGTCCAGGAAAGTTCCGCCGCTAAAAAGGTCCTTCTTTTCATTTTGGCTTTAAACTCCTCCGGGGATCCGGCGGATCTCCTGAATAATACCGGCGCAGTAATCGGTATAGACCGCGAACATCCCTTCGCCGATTTCCCGCCGGGCTTCTTCGCTGGGGGCGCCGAAATTCCCCCGGGGGGCAAATTCGCTGGCAGGAAGGTTTAGGGAAACCGCCGCCCCGCGGTAAAAAAAGCCGTAATCAAAGGTGATGTTATCGGTTAATTTTTCTATCTGTTTTGTGTCGGCCTTGGTCAAATCCACGATACTTTCGTCTATGGCCATCATCATGGAGGTTTCAAATTTTCCGCCGTGATCGTGGGCCTTGTATTCGGATATTTTCGGCATAAGCTGCCACCACTCACTGGATACGACAAAAACCCCGTATTGCTCATAGAGCGCCATAGCGGCATGGCGGAGGGCCGCGTTGTTCCCCCCGTGACCATTGACAAAAAAGAAACGTCCCGCCCCATGGCGCACAAAATTCTCACAGACCTCAAAGACCAGATCCGTCAGAACAGCGGGATCTATGCTGATCGTGCCGGGAAAATCGAGAAGCCCCTGGGCATTACCGATGGGTATGGCCGGAGCGACCAGGGCGCCGGCCTTTTCTCCGATGGCCCGCGCCAGGGCATCGGCAATAAAAAAATCCGTCCCCAGGGGGCTTTGGGGTCCGTGTTCTTCGGTACTGCCCACGGGCAGGATAATCACGTCATCCAGAGCCATGGCCCCGGCAAATTCCGGCCAGGACAGGTCTTCAATAAAGACACTTTTCTTCATTGGCTTTTACGCTCCTTTTTAGGACACAGCGGATAAAAACAGGCTGCCATATGACCGGGGGATACCTCAACAAGCGGAGGCTCCCGGGCGTCACATCCGGCGCCGCGGTATTTACAGCGGGGATGAAACCGGCAGCCCGGGGGCAGGTTGATGGGGCTGGGGGGTTCCCCTGAGATGGCGACTTCCCGGCTGCGGAACCGCGGGTCCAGCCCCGGTTCCGCGTGGAGCAGTACATCGGTGTAGGGGTGCCGGGGGTCCGCAAAGATCTCCCCGGTCCGGGAAAGTTCGATAATTTTACCCAGGTACATCACGGCGACCCGGCCGGCGATATGCCGGACCACCCGCAGGTCGTGGGAAATAAACAACATCGTCAGATTGAGTTTAGCCTGTAGATCCGACAGCAGGTTGATGACCTGGGCCTGAATGGAAACATCCAGGGCGGATACCGGTTCATCGGCAATGATAATCCGGGGATTCAGGACAATGGCCCGGGCTATGCCGATGCGCTGACGCTGCCCCCCGGAAAATTCGCTGGGCAGGCGGTCGGCGGCATCCGGGGTAAGCCCCACCATGTCCATAACTTCCTTGATTTTTTCTTCCATGTCTTTTTTGCCGCAGATCCGGTGGAACCGGATCGCCTCCGCCAGGGTGTCGTGTACGGATATCCGGGGATTCAGGGAAGAGTAGGGATCCTGGAAGATCATCTGCAGGTTTTTACGGTAGGGCCTCAGGCTGTAGTCGCTTATTTTTGCCAGGTTCACCCCGTCAAAGAACACATCCCCTGCATCGGGCTTGTACAAGCGGATGATGGTCCGGGCCAGGGTGCTTTTACCGCAGCCGCTTTCCCCCACCAGGCCCAGGGTTTCCCCCTGAAGGATGTCCAGGTCCACAAGGTCCACCGCATAGAGATATTCCTGGGGTTTTCGCAGGACCGTATCGATGATCTGCCGTTTCACGGGAAAGTATTTTTTCAGGCCCCGTACTTCTATTAACGCATTTCCCTTCATATCCGGGGGGCCCCCTCTTTTTCATCAATAAACCCGTCGAGACCGTCCAGCTTTTCATAAAAAAAACAACGCACCCGGTGATCGGGGGTAATCCCGGTAAGGCCCGGCAGTTCACCCTCGCAGCGGCCCTCTTTAAAAGCGCAACGGGGCGCAAAGGGGCAGCCGGGCAGGGGATCGGCCAGATTGGGGGGAGCGCCGCTTATGGATTCCAGCCGGCGGCTGCCTTCCCGGGGGATGGAACTGAGAAGACCGTAGGTGTAGGGATGCCGGGGCTCGGCGAAAAGGCTTACCGTATCGCAAAGCTCCATAATATGTCCCGCGTACATCACCGCCACAAAATCGCACATCTGGGATACCACGCTTAGATCGTGGGTCACGAGGATCATACTCATCTTGAGTTCTTCCCGCAGGCTGTTTATCAGCAGCATGATCTGGTTTTGGATGGTCACATCCAGGGCTGTGGTGGGTTCGTCCGCCAGTAACAGACGGGGATTCCCCGCCAGGGCAATGGCGATCATGACCCGCTGACGCATACCCCCGGAAAACTGGTGAATGTACTCGTGCATCCGTTTTTCGGGACTGGGAATGCCCACCAGCCGTAACAGTTCTATGGACCGGTGGTATTTTTCCTTTTTTGAAAGTTTGGAATCCAGGGCCTCGTAAATTTGGGTTTTGATAGGTATCACCGGGTTGAGGGCCGACATGGGTTCCTGAAAGATCATACTTATCTCCCGGCCCCGGAGCCGGCGCATGGATTCGTCGGAGATACGCAGAATATCGGTTTCCTCCTGGGTTCCGCGGTAACGGATTTCACCCCGGGTAATTTTTCCCGGCGGATGTATCAGCCGGGAGATGGACCGGCAGATCGCCGTTTTTCCGCAGCCGCTTTCCCCCACCAGGCCGAAGGTTTCCCCGGGGAGCACCTTAAAACTCACGCCGTTCACCGCCTTTACCACCGCGTTGCCGGAAAAAAAATAGGTATGCAGGTCTTTTACCCGCAGCAGGGCTTCCACTATGACCTCCCTTTGGTCCGCAGCAGATCCGAGAGGCCGTCGCCGATCAGACTAAAGCCGGTACCGGTAAGGGCGAGAAACAGGCCCGGAAAGGCGGCTATCCACCAGGCATTGGAGATATAGGCCCGCCCGCTTTCGATGATGGCCCCCCATTCCGGGGTAGGGGGCTGGATCCCGAGACCCAGGAAACTCATGGAAGCGCCGGCCAGCATACACATCACCACATCCGCGGCGGCGTAGACCACACAGCCGGAGATCACATTGGGCAGCAAGTGGCGGAGCAGGATCCGAAGGTCCGTATACCCCAGGACCTTTGCCGCCTGGACATATTCCGCGTTTTTTGCCACCAGGACCTCTCCCCGGACCAGCCGGGCGTAGTGCATCCAGCTGACCAGCCACATGGCGATGAACAGATTGGTGATGCTGGGGCCGGTGATGGTAACCACCACGATCACGATCAGGGTGAAGGGAAAGGCCATAAAAATATCGCAGGCCCGCATCATCAAACTATCCACCAAACCGCCGTAATACCCCGCCGCCAGGCCGATAAGGGTCCCCACCACAAAGGGAGTAATTACCGATACGATCCCCATCATCAGATCGATCCGGGTTCCCCATATCACCCGGGAAAAAATATCCCGGCCCAAATGGTCGGTCCCGAAGAGGTGCGCCGCCGAGGGGGGCAGGAGCATCCGGTCGGCGCTGTAATCCAGGGGGTTTTGTTTTGCCACAGCCCCGGGAAACAAAGCGAGGAAGACCATCGCCAGGACGATCACGGAACCGGCGACAATGCCGGCGTTCCGCAGAGCGGGATGCAGGGGCTTTTTTCTTCGTAATTTTGACTCCCGGAGGGCCGTAAGGGTAAGCATAGCGGCCTCCTATTCCAGGGTAACCCGGGGGTCCAGGGCGGAGTAGAGAATATCGGTAATCAGGTTTACCAGCATAATCAAAAAAGAGGTGACCAGCAGGGTCCCCTGAACCACCGGATAATCCCGGCCAAAGATGGATTCCACCATCAGTTTACCGATGCCGGGCAAATTAAAGACCGTTTCCGTGATGGCGCTGCCCCCTATCATGGCGGCCACCTGCATGGAAAGCAGGGTGACGCTGGAAACCAGACCGTTGCGGATGATGTGGCGCATCCGGACGGTGTTGTTGGGAATGCCTTTACTGCGGGCAAAATCCACAAAGTCGCTCCGGGAAATGTCCACGATGCTGTTCCGGGCATTCCGCATGATCAGCGCCGAAGTGGCCAAGGACAGGGTAAAGGCGGGCAAAACCAGGCCCCGCAGATGTTCCGGGAAGGTGGTCCCCCAGCCGCCGATAGGAAATATCCTTAATTTAAGGGCAAACAGAATGAGCAGCAACAGGGCTATCCAGAAGGTTGGTACCGAAAGGGCTATCAGGGCGCCCCCCCGGATCAGCTGATCCGGCAATTTATCCTTGTTTGCCGCGGCAATATACCCCAGGGGCAGGGAAAAAACCGCCGCGAACAGACAGGCCAAGAGGGTGAGGGATACCGTCATAGACAGCCGCTTTACCAGGAGTTCCATTACGGGCTGGTGGTATTTGATGGAGGTCCCCAAATCAAAGCGGAGGAGGTTACGCATAAAAATACCGTATTGTACCGCCAGGGGTTCATTAAGGCCCAATTTTTCCCGCAGGGCCTCCACGCTGGCCAGGGAAGCCCGGTCCCCCAGCATCAGCCGGGCGGGATCGCCGGGGATGAAGTGGATCAGCATGAACACCACCACGGTGATCACAAACAAAACGGGGATCATCTGGGACAGCCGCTTGAGGATGTAGTTAAGCCGCTTCAAAGCCCTGCCTCCGGCACAATGAACTTACCCCGCGGGCAAGACCACGGGTATAAAATCCTCCCTCCACATACGGCTGTTTCGAAACTTCAGGTTTGAAACAGGCCCGAATTAAAGAGGATGGGTCCCGGAAAAAATTCCGGGACCTCGCAGGAATATCAAGGCGGTTTCGACCGTATCCTTCCGAATCACCGGATTTTGAAACCACCTCCGTCATGTTACAATTTTGCCAGATTGGACAGATCGTATTGGCCCAGGGGGCTCTGGTTAAAGCCGGTAATATTTTTCCGGGCCGCCAGGAAATACGTGGCCTGGTAGATCGGGAACAGGGGGACCTCATCGTAGAGAATTTGTTGTATCTCCTTATAGGCTGCCCCGCGGACGGCGTTGTCCACCGTCCCCGAGGCGATTCCGGCCAATTCGGTAACCCGGGGGTTGTTGAAACCGGTATGGAAACCGTGGCTCTGGTTATACACCGCGATAAAATCCGTCAGCCCCTGGGGATCGTTGGTATCTTCGGACCAGCGCAGCATGGTGATGGTGTGGTTCAGGGTGTCGAACTGTTCGCTCAGGGCGGCCCCTTCCATGGGGGTCAGATTCAGGGTAACCCCGATCTTTGCCCACTGTTCTTTCAGCAGGGTGGCAATTCCCTCCACCACGGTGTTCCCGTTGGAGAAACTGATCTCCGTGGTAAAGCCGTTGGGATACCCCGCTTCCGCCAGCAATGCCTTGGCCTTCTCAGGGTCGTACCCTTCGTCCACGATATCGGTATTAAAGAATTGGCCGATAACCCGGGGATACACATTGTAGGTCGCCTCCCCATAGCCAAATACGGCAATCTTGATGATCTCCTCTTTATCGGTGGCCAGCCGCAGGGCCCGGCGCACCTTGGCGTTGTTCAGGTAATTCCGGGTGATGTTAAAATTAACATACCGCTGTTCGGTGGAATTCACTATTTGGACATTCAGGTTTGAATCGGCCTGAAGCTCCGCGATCCGGTTGGCCGGCGGGGTCAGGCACACATCAATATCCCCGGCCTGTAACTGCATAATCCGGGTATTATCGTCTTCCACCACATTGAACTGAAGGACATCAACCGTGGGCGCCTTGCCGTGGTAATAGAGGTTTTTCTCCATGCGGTAGAATTCGTGTATCCCCCAGCCGGTAAAATAGTAGGGACCCGTACCCAGGGGACGTTTGAAGTATTCATCGGCGCCGAGCTTATCGAATTGGGCTTTACTCTGGACGCAGAAATTATGCACCGCCAGCATGGACAGGAAGGGGGCGTTCAGGGCCGTTAATTCAATGACCAGGGTATTTTCATCCGGGGCGGTGATATTTTTTATCGGAGCGGCATAGGAAGCCCAGGGGCTTTCTTCGGTATCCCGGGCCCGTTCAAGGGACCAGATCCAGTCTGCGGTAGTGACCGGGGTACCGTCCGCAAACTTTACCCCCGGTTTCAGATGGAAGGTGTAGAAAAGGCCGTCTTCGCTGATCTCCCAGCTTTCCGCTAGGGCGGGGGCCAGTTCAACGCCGCCGTCCGGGGTCGAGACGGTGTTTACCAGGCTTTCAAAGGCCAGTTCAATGATCCACAAGATGGTACCGTCTTCGTGAACCGGGTCCAGGGTACCATAGGGGGTGTCCACATTACACCCGATAACCACCTCTACCGGGCCCGGCGCGGAAGCTTTTGCTGCCGGCGCGGATGAGCCGGAACCGCCACAAGCGGTTAGTATTAAAACCGCGGCTACGAACAAACAGGGAATGCATTTTTTCATCTCTTTCCTCCTATAAAAAATTACGGACAACTTCACCTTCATAATAATAAATGTAACGGAAATTAGAAAAAGACTTTCACAATTGAGGCTGTTCCAAAACCAACCGAGTTTTAAAACAGGCTCTATTATAAAATCATACTACCGGTATTACCGGATTTCTGTCAAGGGGCCGCAGTGACCTACCAGCAATTCCGAATTTAACCGTCGGGGACATTGCCGGAGACGGTAAGGAACAAATCATGCCATGTTTCATGAGGGTAACGCTCCGTCTCGTAACGGGCCTATCTTTTTTTTGAATTCGGAATTGCATTGCCGCCCGTTGCCAAAGGATATGATTTATCCCGTCTTGATAAATCGGCTGAAAAGAGATATCAATTTTATATGATCCGACAAGGGGAGTATATATGCTTGTTTTAAAATTCGGGGGTACCTCAATAGGGTCCCCCGAGGCTGTTGATACGGTTATTGAAATTTTAAAGGATAAAGAACATTCCGGTAATGTCCGGGTAGTGGTAGTTTCTGCCCTTTCCGGTATAACCGACGGGTTGATAGCAGTTGCCGAAAAAGCATCCCGGGGGGATAATACCTGCGCCGCCGCGATGGAGACCATGCGGAAACGCCATCTGGATATGAGCGCCTTTTTCTTAAACGGTAACGAGCGTGAGGAAGCGGATACCTATACCGATGCCTGTTTTACCGAGCTAAACCGTATCCTGGATGGGGTAGTGATCCTCCGGGAGCTTTCGCCCCGGATCCTTGATACCATCATGAGCTTCGGCGAACGGCTTTCGGCGGCTCTGATTGCCCGTATATGCAGGGCTTCGGGAATTCCTGCGGATTATCTGGATACCCGTACCGTCATAACCACCGACGAGCAATACGGTTCCGCCCGTTTTCTCCCGGGGGAGAGTTTTTTTAATATCAAATCGACCTTGGCAAAAAGGACCGCCCTGCAGATAGCCACCGGTTTTATCGGCGCCAGCGCCGGGGGAAATACCACCACCTTGGGACGGGGTGGTTCGGACCTGTCCGCGGCCATTTTCGGCGCCGCCATAGACGCCGATATGGTGGAAATATGGACCGATGTGGACGGTATTCTTACGGCGGATCCCCGGCTGGTAAAAAACGCCTTTACCATCGAGGAGATATCCTATGTGGAAGCCATGGAACTTTCTCATTTTGGGGCTAAAGTGCTGCATCCTCCCACCATACGGCCCGCCCTGGAAAAGGGTATTCCTATCAGAATCCGGAATACCTTTAATCCCGCCGGAACCGGAACGGTCATACGGGATGAGGCGGCTCCGAGCCCTTTTCCCATCCGGGGAATCAGTTCCATAGGGAATGTCGCCCTGATCCGGGTCCAAGGTTCCGGTATGGCGGGGGTTGCCGGGTTTTCTTCCCGGCTTTTCGGGGCCCTGGCAAAACGGAAAATCAATATCATCCTTATTTCCCAAGGGTCCAGTGAATATTCCATCTGTTTTGCGGTGCTGCCCCAGGACGGAAAGGCCGCTTCGGCGGCCATAAAGGACGAACTCACCTGGGAAATATCCTCCCTGGTTATTGAACCCCCGGTAGTAGAGCAGAATCTTTCCATAATTGCCGTGGTAGGTTCCCGGATGAAAAATACCTCGGGAATTTCCGGGAAGGTTTTTCATGCCCTGGGAAGAAACGGGGTTAACGTCATCGCCATTGCCCAGGGTTCGTCGGAACTCAACATTTCGACGGTAGTATCCCGGCAGGACGAAGCCAAGGCCCTCAACGCCATTCATGAGGCCTTTTTCCTGTCCGGAGTCCGATCGGTAAACCTTTTTCTCATGGGTACGGGACTTATCGGGGGAACCTTAACGGAGCAAATCGCGGTCCACCGGGAAATTTTGGCGGATGAACGCCAGATCCGTATCAACCTGGTGGGGATTGCCAATTCCCGGAAGATGTTTTTTAATGCCGAAGGGATCGATCCCGGAAGCGCCGAAACCCTCCTGGACGGGGCCGAGTCCTTTGATTTATCCGTTTTTTTGAAAAGGATGAAGGCCTTTAATCTGCCCAATACGGCGTTTTGTGATTGTACCGCCAGCGACGAAATTGCCTCCCGGCACGCTGAGATCCTTCATGCATCAATTCCCGTCATCACCCCTAATAAGCGGGGGGTTTCCGGTTCCCTGGAATATTATAAACTCCTCACCGGTTATTCCCGGGATCGGGGTATTCCCTATCTGTACGAGACCACGGTCTGCGCGGGTCTCCCGGTGATTTCGACCCTGCGGGATCTGGCGGTTTCCGGGGACAAGGTCAGGCGTATTGAAGCGGTCCTATCGGGTACCCTGAGCTTTATCTTCAACAGCTTTGACGGTTCCAAACCCTTCTCCGCCCTGGTTCGGGAAGCAAAGGCCAAGGGGTACACCGAGCCGGATCCCCGGGACGATCTTAACGCCATGGATGCCGCCCGGAAGGCCCTGATTTTGGCCCGGGAATGTGATATGTCCCTGGAGTTTTCCGCGGTATCCATAGAACCAATCCTGCCTAAGGCCTGTTTTGAAGCATCCGGAGTAGAAGAATTTTTTACGGAACTTGAGAAAGCCGACGGGTTCTTTGAACAACGCCGGGCCGAAGCGGCCGCCGAAGGTAAGGCCCTGCGGTATGTGGCAAATATAGAAGAGGGTTCCGCCCGGCTTTCCCTTCGGGCCGAATCCGCCGGCAGCCCCTTCCGTTCCCTGGTCGATTCGGACAATATCGTGGTGATCACCACGGATCGGTACTCGGCCCTCCCGATAGTGATAAAAGGCCCCGGTGCGGGCGCCCAGGTAACCGCCGGGGGAATTTTCGCCGACATCGTCCGGATCGCCCGGACCTTGGTGTAGTGAAGCCGGAGGTATTCACCGGTAATAATATTTGCGCGGAGGAAGGTCATGCCCATAGCCCATGCGGTACAAGAAGCCTTAAGCTCGTCATCCCTGATTCGGAAAATGTTTGAAGAGGGGGCTCAGTTAAAAAAACAATACGGAACCGGTAAGGTATTTGATTTTTCCATTGGGAACCCCGATATTGAGCCCCCGCCTGAGTTCCATAAGGTTTTGGTGAAACTGGCGGAGGAGGACCAAAAAGGTTCCCACGGATATATGCCGAATGCGGGCTTTCCCGGGGTACGGGAACGGCTGGCCCAAAAAGCATCCCGGGAACAGGGGGTCGCCCTGGATGGCTCCCACATTATCATGGCCGTAGGGGCCGCGGGGGGGCTCAATGTGGTCCTTAAAGCCCTGCTTAATCCCGGGGATGAGGTGGTGGTCTCCCGGCCTTATTTTATGGAATACCGGGCCTATGCGGCAAACCACGGGGGGCGCCTCGTCGAGATAGATTCCCTGTCAGATTTCAACCTCAATATCCCCGCCATAGCGGCCGGGCTGTCGGAAAAAACCGCCGCGGTATTGATCAATTCCCCCCATAATCCCACCGGCAGGATCTACCCGGAAAAAACCATCGCCGCCCTGGCGGAGATCCTGCGGGCCCACGGGAAAAAGACCGGCCGTTTTCCCTATCTTATCGCTGACGAACCCTACCGGGAAATCGCCTATAACCACATCAGGGTGCCCCCGGTACTTTCCGCCTATGAGGAATCCCTGGCGGTAACTTCCTATTCCAAAAGTCTTTCCCTGCCCGGCGAACGGATCGGGTATATTGCGGTAAACCCGGATATTCAGGATAAGGACCAGGTTCTTTCGGCCCTTATCTACGCGACCAGGGTTTTGGGGTATGTTAATGCCCCGGCGTTGATGCAGCGGATCGTGGCGGAACTTACCGGCGCCCGGGTGGATGTGGAGGTATATGCCCGGCGGCGGGATGCGTTTAAAAAAGTCCTGGATGACGCGGGAATTTCCTATGCCGAACCCGAAGGGGCCTTTTACCTTTTCGCCCGGGTTCCCGGGAATAACGGAGACGACGGGGCCTTTGTAAACCACCTTAAAAAATACCTCATCCTGGGAGTAGGGGGGAGCGGTTTTGGAAAACCCGGCTGGGTGCGTTTCGCTTATTGTGTCGATGAGGGGGTGATAAAAGCCTCTGCCGGGGCCTTTAAAAAGGCCGCGGCGGAATGGCAGGCTTAACAAGGCCGAGCAGGATTCATCCGGCGGGGGGAAGGCCCTCGGACGCTTCTTTTATGATCCGGGCCGCCTCTTCCCAGGAAAGACGCTCCCGGTCTTGCCGCCGGGCGATTTCCCGCAGGGTAAGGGGGCTGTCCTGAGGGCGCTCACCGGCAGGGACAATGACCCACCGGGCGCCTTTTTTTTCCGCTAAAATAAATTGTTGGGTAAGTTTTTTCGCTTCAAAAAAAACCTCACAGGCGATTCCCGCTTCCCGAAATCTGCCGGCTAAACGTTGATATGCCCCACCGTCCTCTTCCCGGACGCAGGCAATCGCCAGGGGGGCATAGGTGTTTTTTTCCACATTTTTTTCCAGGGCTTCCCGGGCGGCGATAAGCCGGTCCAACCCTATGGATGAACCAACCCCGGAGATCTTTTCCCGGGAGTACAACCCCGCCAAATTATCGTAACGGCCGCCGGAACATACCGAACCTATATCGGGGAGGCCATTCAAAAAAGTTTCATACACCACCCCGGTATAATAATCAAGCCCCCGGGTAATAGAAGGATCCAGGGTAAAGGAAGCGGCGGTTCCGGTATCATTCATAAAACGGCGGAGCATCCAAAGCCGGTCCGATTCAGGGGTATCCCCCCCGGCGGCACGGATCATACCCTGTAAGGTATCCTCATAGGAACCTTTTGCCTCAATATAGCCTATTACCGCCTGAGCCCGCGTTTCCCCCAGGAGTTCTCCCAGGAGCTTGCCCGTTTCTTCCCTGCCTATTTTGGCAAGTTTATCCACGATCCTCAATATCTCCGGCGATTTTTCTCCGGCGTCAATTTTTGAGAGAAACCGGTTAAAAAGCCCCCGGTGATTCAGGCGGATGGTAAGGGCTTCGGCGCCAATGGCTAAAAGGGTATTCCGCATGAGGAGGAGAATCTCAAAATCCGCGGCGGGGCTGTTACTACCGACTATATCAAAATCACATTGGGTAAATTCCCGGTACCGGCCCCGCTGGGTGTTTTCTCCCCGCCACACCTTGGCGATATGATACCGTTTAAAGGGGAGGGTAAGCTCCGGCCGGTGTTCCGCCAAAAACCGGGCAAACGGTACGGTAAGATCAAACCGCAGGGCTACATCCCGCCCGCCATGGTCATGGAAACGATAGATCTGTTTTTCTGTTTCTCCCCCGCCTTTACCCAAGAGGATTTCTGAATATTCCAGTACCGGCGTATCAATAGGCACGAAACCATAAGCGCGGAAAGACTTTTCTATCTGTTCAACCAGATCCCGGCGTTTAATTTCCGGACCGGGCAAAAAATCCCTAAACCCTTTAAGTATTTTGGGTGTAATGAATTCAGCCATGTATTACCCTGTATCAAGAAAAACCAAATTTCCCCGGAGCCGGTAATTTTAAAAAAATCCCTGGACTTTTTTTAATGCGGGGTTCATCTGAAAATTATACCAATAATCATTAATTATTTCCACCAATTCCGGATTAAATTCCAGGGTTGCGGTGGTTTTTACGATACCCTGGGGGAAGGTTACCACTGAAACAATAGTACCGGTAGTGGATATCCGGTGTTTCTTAAAAAAGATCTGATAACCGACGGTGGATCCGGGAAGCCGCGGCAAAGAACCGGCCCCTTCCAGGTGTTCAATGGTTTTGGTAGTTAAACTATAAATTTGAATGCGCCGGGCAGCGGCATGAGGCTCGATAATGGCGGCATACAAATTATACCCCAGCATTTTAGCGGTTACCGGGGTTATTCGTATGGCGGTTTTGCTATAATCTTCGTACTGGATTCTTAGCCGGTTCTGCTTTTCCAAGAAATTCCCCATTAAGATAATAAAATCATGTGGAATAGCCTTAAAATCCACCACAAATAACCCAACGTTTTCCTTACCTTTCATTTGTCCTATCGTGGTAAGGTTACAGCGGATAAAAAACTTAATTGGCGCCTGGCCTTCCGGGGCAAAACTTATGGAAAGCCCCACAATATCATTGGTATACCGTCGAAAAAAGTTCAATTCCTGCTTTGAAAGGGACGCGAGAAACAATGAACGCTTAAAACCGAATTGAAAGGGAGCGCAAAGAATAACGTATTCATTTATTTTAAGAAAACAATGCCCCCGATCCACCCCCAATTTGGTTAGGGCGTATTTATTGCATACAATACTTTGATCGCTGAATTTTTCTAAATAATGCGCCGTTTCGGTCAAAAACTGAGCCATCAGGTATGCTCCACTACATCCAAACGTATTTCTTACTCATCTGAGCCAGGGAAACTGTTCCAAAAACTGAAATTTTGGAACAGCCTCATCTTATATATAATTTATATACTTTTTCAAGTAGAGATAGTTTCAATTTACTAGTTTTTTTGTTTTATTCGAATATTATGAGGCTTTCCCAAAACTTCAGTTTTTGGGAAAGCAACCTTAGATTTATATGTCCTCAAATCCTATTCCCTGACCCGCGGGAATAAAATTACGGGATTTTCTACCGTATAACCGGGGTTCCCAGGAAGGGGGAAGACCGGGCCGAAGTATTTTTTCGGTTCTCAATACCGCCAGATCCCCGGGGGCTATGATTTTTCCCGGGGGTATATCGTGAAGCGCATGGATTGACCGGTTGGTTTTTTCATAATTGGCCGCCTCCGAAGGGGCAAGCCGTTTAACCCCGTCTCCCAGGACGGCATCGACCGTTTCGGCGCCCCGTTCCCGGGAAAGGGTTTTTACAATATCCCCGGATTCCATGGCGGAGACCCTTCGGACGGTCCCGGTCATCCGGGCAAAATCCTCCGGGGGAAGGGCGATAGGGTCGTCAAGTCC
>JAITKD010000078.1 GCA_031278575.1 Spirochaetaceae bacterium
GCTCATAAAGAAGAAAAAAACTATGCCGAGTCCCGAAAATTTTATCCCCATGGTTTATTATCGGCAGCACGGGGGCTTTCGATAATTCCGGGGTCCCTGGACAGCCCTTTAACCCGCCCGGGGACAGCAACTCATGTTACGCAGGAACAACTCCTAAGCGCTTTCCGCGGTCCCTTATAGAGGCCAAGCCCCGGAATTAATTACGGATAAGATCCGGTTTAACACATAGAGGTGTTTTTCCCGGGACGCCTCGCCCATTAAAATAAGAAACACAAAATGAACCTGCTCCCGATAATGAAATGAGCAAATACATTAGGGAAACGCGATTAGCGTCAAGTTAATCAGCGTTTCCCTATGGCGGTGCGTGACAACTCTATCCCCACCATGACTTTGCTTCGTTCCTCCAGCCCCCCTTTTTTAATGCGCTCGCCCTGCTCCCCCTGATGCGCCCCCTTGATTTTCTTCCTAGACACTTATATGATGGGGAAATCTGGAGGTATTTATGGCGTTTTCATTAAGCAGTTATCCGGTGGTGTACCGTTCAAAATATTCCGGCGGAACCTGGAAAGCGGAATATCTCGAAAAACCCCACAAGACCCCGGCCGAGGAGGCCGTTTTGGGGGAAGCCGAGGGGGCCGCCCTGGCGGATTCCCGCAACCTTTACCCGGATATGCCCCTGGTCTCTTATACCAGCCAATACGGGCTGGGTTGTTTTGAAGGACTCAAGGCCCTGCCCCAAAAAGACGGCGGCCTCGCGATTTTCAGGCCCGGCCAGAATGCCGCCCGGTTCCACCGGTCCATGAAGGGCCTCTATATGCCCCCGTTCCCGGAGGACGCCTTTGTCGGGGCCTGCGTAGAAACGGTAAAACGGAACGCGGCGCTGGGGTTCAGGCCGTGGTATAAGCCGGAATGGGAAAAAGATTCTTTTATGACCGCCGATTCGATCTACATCCGGCCCTTTACCATGACCGAAGGGGGAATCGGGGTGAATGTTTCCCGGGAACCCTGGGTACTGGTGATCACCACCCCGGTAAGCGCCTATTTTTCCGGGGGGAACTCCGATGCGGTGATCACCGAACGGATCCGGGCCACCCCCAAGGGAACCGGCTGGATCAAAGCCGCCTCCAATTACGTTATTTCCGCCCTGGCAAAACACGAAGCCCTTGAGGCGGGTTTTATGGAATGTGTGTTTCTGGACGCGGCGGACCGGAAATATGTGGAAGAAGGTTCTTCCTGTAATATCTTCTTTTACCTTAAATCCGGGGAACTCGTAACCCCCGAATTGGGGGACACCATACTGCCCGGTATCACCCGGCTCAGTATCATAGAGATGGCAAAGGACCGGAAGGTGCGGGTTTCGGAACGGAAAATTTCGATTGACGAGGTTTTTTCCGAAGCCACGGAATGTTTTGTCAGCGGTACCGCCGCCGGGGCGACCCCCATCGCCTCCCTTACCTACGGGGGCAAAAAGGCCCTGTTTAACGGCGGCAAGGTGGGGGAACTCACCGCGGAAATCCGGGATACCATCAAGGGGATCCAGTACGGGATCATCCCCGACGCCAAAGGCTGGATGGTCAAGGTCTGCTGATCCGCGGGCAGTAGTTTTACCTTTACCAGGATTTTTCCCGGTAATAGGGGCGCAAGGGGCTGTAAAAGAAGTCCCCGATTCGGCGGGAGGGCGCCGGCCCGTTTCAGACCGGTTGTACCGTAACGGACCCCCAAGGACAAAAAAGAACCGGGGAATTCCAACGGCCCCCCCCGGCTGCTATACTGGGTATATGAACACTGTTTCTGCTGTCCGTGCCGGGAAACAGAGCGGGTAAAACAGCGGACAGGGAGGGGGAGCAGCCGGAGAGCCGCAAAAACGAACCGTAAAAGGGGAAAGTTGTCCGCCGGAACTCTCAAAAAACAGCCCTATTGTACTTCTTTTACCCCCGCCCCCCAGGGCGAGGGCGTTAAAAATACAACGTTATTGAATAAATCGGTGCTTCCTTAGCCCAAGGGGCCGGGTATGGACCCTTCGCAATGGATCAAACCGCATGCCGGCATTCGGCATTTTTTTCAATCAGGCCGCTGCCGGGAAGAGAATTATGGGCTTCCTTTATTGCCGGGGTTTCTAACATATCCTGGATACCTTTCAGCACCCTTTCCGCCTGTTTAATAAAAGCGCTGTTTTCCGTCTGTATCTTTTTATAATCCCCGGTCCGGGCCGCCTGTTCCAATGCTTCTGCCTGATCACCAATATCGTCAGCGCAGATAATGTAACTCGATCCTTTAATAACATGGACCGCCGTTGCATATCCGGACAGATTATTAGGGGAAATTTCTTTTAGCTTCGTGAGTAGTTCCGGAATATGCAACCGGTAAGATTGGAGGATTTGCACGTATGCCGCCTCCCGGTCGTAATACTGTACCCCCCGATCAAAATCCACCCCCGCCGCCTCAAGGCTTTCCAAAATTTCAAGGGGAAGTTCCCCAATAAAAACATGGTTCACCTGTTTCCGTTCTGCTTCCAACCGGATCTCCTCCGGCTGTTTGTCCCGTACCCACTGATTCAGGATCGTATCCAGGCGTATGCTATCGATGGGTTTTTGGATAAGGGCGCTAAAACCGCTGGAGAGGAACCGTTCCCCGCCCTCCGCAGAACTGACGGTCAAAGCAATAACGGGAAGGTTTTTTGCGTATTCCGTACCGATCTTATCCCGGATGATACGGATTACTTCAACACCGTCTATCCTGGGCAGCAGGGGATCCATGAAGACCACATCGTATTTTATTGTTTCGTTACGGATCCGTTCTACGGCCTCCCGG
>JAITKD010000081.1 GCA_031278575.1 Spirochaetaceae bacterium
GAATATTCGGAACCATCCTCCAGGACGAGGCGGGCGGAGACTTGCCGCTTTTTCATGGGGTCAGTTTATTCGTTATGAAAAAAAAAAACAAGACGGCAAAGAGAATTAGGAATAAAAAATAGAAAAAAACCGAAAAACAAGCCTGTTTCGGGCCCAAAAAACCAGAAAACACCGATTTTTGTTCGGGAGTTTGGTTCACGCGCTGATCCGGTTCAAATAATGTAAGGCTTACTTCGAAGAAATTCGGTATCACCGCCTATGGGGTCAGACCCCATGATGATACCGCATGAAAACGCAGTAAACTGTTGCGTATCGCATTATGTGTTACTAAATAGTATAAAACCGATATTGATGACAGCATATCGAAATACCGGACATCTTTCTTAACCGCCCGAAGGGAAAGAATATTCGGACTGAGACGCACATCCACCGGTCTAATCGTATCGGGATACTAGCCTACAAGATGTTCCAGTAGAATCTTGAACCCTATGGCGATAAGGACGAATCCCCCGGCTCGTTCGGCCCATTTTCCAAGGAACCAACCAATCCGCTTGCCGAAACCAAAACCAATGAGGCACACCAAAAGGGTGATCCCCCCGATTAAGGCGGCGGAAGACCAGATCCCCTGGCCCAGGATGTTAAAGGAAATCCCCACCGCCAGGGCGTCGATACTGGTGGCCAGGGAAAGGGTCAAAAGGGAGCCTATCCCCCGGATGTCTCCGGCCTGTCCGGTACCTCCCAGGGGATTGTCCTCTTCCCGTATTTGTTTTTTGGGGTCAAACCCCTCGGTAAGCATTTTTCCGCCGATAAAGGCCAAAAGCCCAAAGGCGATCCAATGATCATAGGTCTCGATATAAACCCGGACGGTTTTACCCAAATACCAGCCCAATACGGGCATGATGAACTGAAAGAAGCCGAAAAGAAAAGCCGCCCGGACCATATAAAACCGCCGCAGCCCCTTGATGCTGACCCCGGCGCTGAGGGATATGGCAAAGGCGTCCATGGAGAGGCTCAGGGCAATAAGAACAATGGAAAACATAGTAACTAACGTTTCGCCACTAAGGCCGGCGAGGTCTGCTCCGGCCCCGACGCCCAGGTAAAAAACAGCGGCGTTTTATCCAGGACAAGCTCCGTTTTTCCCGAAACGGCCCGGCCTTCCCCGGAAACAATATCGTGGAGGGTTTGGGCCGAACCGGGGAGTACCACCCGTATAGGGAGGGGACTTTTCCCCTGGTTCCAAAGGATCAGGGTGTTTTGGCTGCCCTCGCCCCGAAAATAAAGGGCCTCCACGTCCCGGGGCAGATTCTCCCGGACCGGAATTTCCGGCCGGTATTCGGCGCCGGCTAGATACCGGCCACAGAGGGCATAGGCGGCGGCGCCTTTTTTGGGGGAATAATCGGGGTAGGCCAACCCAAAAAACAATTCCGAATCAAGGCGGTTTGGTTCTTTACCCCGGTTGTATGAATCGGCAAGGTCATACCAAAAGACGGTACGGGCCCCCCGGACCGCCAATCCCGTTAAGGTTTTTACAATATATTCGGGAAAAACATCTTCCGCCACCCGGGTGGGGTAACAACCGCCGGTGGGATACCCGACTTCGGTAACCCAGATCTCTCCGGCATAGCCCTTTTCGGATAAAACCCGCGCAAAACGGTCGTACAACTTCAAGGAACTTTCCGGATTTACCCCATAGGGATGGAAGGAGACGGCGTCGGCCCCCTCCATAGCCCCGGCGTCGAACATATCCCGGATAAAGTTTTTTGGCGCCCAGGAAAAAGAACCCACCACGATTTTTGCCTGGGGATCAAACTCCCGAATTTTCCCCAGGGCCGCCTTGGAAAGCTCAAAAAAGTCTTTTTTTGTACCCCTCCAGAAAATCCAGTTCGGTTCGTTCCATATCTCATAGGCGTCGATCTTCCCCTGATACCGGCGGACCACTTCTTCCACATACCGGAGGTAGTGGGGCAGCCGTTCCGGGGTGATATTCCGCCGGCTTTTGTGTTCCCCGTAAATCCAGGGGGTATCGTAGGCTAAAATGACCAGAAGTTTTTTCCCCCTTTTTTTGCCTTCCGCTACATATTCGTCAAAGGATGAAAAATCCCATACCCCCGGCCGGGGTTCTATAGTGTGCCAATAAAAGGTGTTCCGCATCCATACCACCCCCAGTTCATCCAGAAATTCGTGTTCCCTGGGGAACGGCCCCTGCCCGTTATGGGGGATGATGCCAAAAAGATCCGCCGGAATCCGCCGGGCGCTGCCGGTAGAAAAAGACGGGGTAACACAGGATGCAAAAAACATCAAAACACCAAAAGCCAGGGGAATAAGGCGGTTCTTCATAGGATCTCCATTCTTTAGTCAATCATAGGGAGGTTTTTATAATTTTTCAACGGGTCGCATTGCCTCAAAATTAATCTAGCCGAAAAGGGGTCGGTTCCTCAAAACTAAAACCTGGCCCAAATCAGACCGCTTCGGCCTGACCGGATCCATCGCCGCGGTATTCCCCCAAACTGAAGTCCGGTTGTGTATCGTCCATCTGGTTCGCAACTCGGTCCGGTTTGTCCCGTATACGGACCGGAAGGCGGTAACGGCGGGCTTGAAAAAGATATATCCTTCGCCGTCAGCCGAATTGGCGGACGAATCCCTGGAGGAGTTTGCCGGGGTCTGGGACGCCAACTATCCGATGATTACAACGTCCTGGCGCAGCCGGTGGAATGAGGTTATTCCGTTTTTCACTTTTTCCCCTGAAATCAGGAAAGCGGTGTACACGACCAACGCGTGGGAAACGAAGTTTCCCCTGAGTCGGTGAATTACCCGATTCAAAAAATCATCAGACACCGCCAGTCATTTCCGAATAATGAAGCGGCGATGAAGCTGATTTTTATGGGCTTGAAAAACATATCCGGAAAATGGACAATGCCGATACGGGATTGGGGGACTGCCCTCAATCAATTCGCAATCATTTATGGGGAGACAGGGTTCCCCTATGATTTACCGTTTACACAAAAAAATTACAGGCTCCAAGGCCGGTCAAGATCGTCTGTTTATACCCCCCGCAGCCGCTGGATTTCTTCTTCCAGCCGCCGGATTTGCTCCGTGTATTCCGCCGCGGCCTCTTCCCGGCCCTTTGTCAAGCCTTTTGCCAAACCTTCTTCCCGGCCTTCTTCCCGGCCCTCTTCCCGTTGTACCGCCAGGGCATCGTCCCAGTTCCATTCGGTCATAAGCATATTCATTACCTCCACC
>JAITKD010000088.1 GCA_031278575.1 Spirochaetaceae bacterium
ACCCGTTATGTGGTCCCCGACGTGCAGGTTTTAAAAAAAGAAGGGGAATTCGTTATCGTCCTCAACGACGAGGAGATTCCGGTCCTGGGGATAAATCCCTTTTTTATGAAAATTTCCGATGAAAAAAACGGGGAAACGCCGGCCCGGGATTTTGCCCGGGAAAACATCAAAGAGGCCCGCTGGTTTATCCAATCGATCAACCTCCGGAACCATACCCTCCTCAGGGTGTCCCGGGCTATTGTGGAATTTCAGCGTTCTTTTTTCGCCTACGGCCCCAAACACATAGCCCCCCTTACCCTAAAGGATATCGCCAAAGAGCTGTCGGTCCACGAAACCACGGTTTCCCGTACCGCCAACGGTAAATATATGCAGACCGAATGGGGTATTTTTGAACTCCGCCATTTCTTTACCAATTCCATCAGCGGTTCCGGTTCCGGGGGCTCCCGGTATTCCAAAGAGGGGGTAAAAGAAACGATCCGGGAACTGATATCCACGGAGGCCCGGCATTTTTCGGATCAGGAAATCTCGGACCTTCTGTCCAAACGGGGAATTTCTATCGCCCGGCGAACGGTCTCAAAGTATCGCAGGGAGTTGGATTTGGGTTCATCCTATGGCCGGTGAACCGGATAAAGAATCCCCGGAGCAGGCTCCGGGGTATTTAAGATTTCTCCTTGAAATCTTTGTGTACGCGGGGAACACATCCCCCGCGCCCCAGTTTTCCGCAGCAAGTGCGGGGTATTAAACCAAAAGGGCTATGCCCTAATAGACTGGTGAGACAGCCAGCGAAGCCGCCGGACAAGTCCAGCGCATAAAATACAGCGGCTTTTTCAAAATTTGATATGTGGAAAAGGCCGCTATATAGGAGGTTAATATGAATTTTGATGTCAAGGCAGTCCATTTTACTTTACGGGAGGATACTAGGGAGTATCTAAGCCGAAAAATAGGCCGAATTCATAACGCGGAAAATATGATTATCGACCTAAAATTCACCTTTACCAAGGACAAGGACTTTACCGCCGAAACTACGGTTAACTTCCGCTGGGGTGTTTCTATACATTTAAAGGAACATGATTTTGATCTTAATCCGGCAATCGATAAACTTATCGATAAGCTGGAAGCAAAAATCATAAAGGAGAAAGAAAAGGTTACGGAAAAGCGGTAGCCTTTAACGTAATTCCTGAAGAAAGGAGGCTTTTTCGATACTTGGGGCGGATTTTGAAGCCCCGGAGGGATATAGATTTTTCTCAAGGGGAATAGTCCGGTTCGGCGGCTTCGGCGGCGAGGGATATGCCGGTATGGGTATTGGTTTTGCCGTAGGCATCCGATGTTGGCGGCCCTCCCCGGGCCAAGCGCCTCCGGGCCGCCTCCTGGTCCTCCAGGGCCAGCTTCGCCGCGGCCCGGACCGCCCGGGCCGCGGGGGCGCTGATCCCGCAGCGCTCCGCCAAGTCCTCCGCCGGGGCGGCGGCTATGGCGTAGAGGGTCCGGTATGCCTTCATGACGGCCGCGGCCCGTTTGGGGCCGATGCCCTCCACCGATTCCAGTACGGGGAAAAAAAGGTCCTTGGACCGGAGCCGCTGGTTAAAGGAGGTGGCAAACCGGTGGGTCTCGTCCCGGACAAACTGGAGTACCTTGAGGGCCTCGGAGCGTTTTGAAAGCCGTATCGGCTGCCGGGCATGGGGGAGCCAGAGTTCCTCGTCCCGTTTTGCCAGGCCCACCACGTCGCTGTCCATGCCCAGTTCGTTAAAAACCCCCTTGGCGGCGTTTACCTGGCCGACGCCCCCGTCGATGAGGACCAGGTCGGGCAGTTCTTTCCCCTCCCGGATGAGCCGGCTGTACCGGCGCCGGACCGCTTCCCGCATGGCCGCAAAATCGTCTACCATCCCCACCACGGTGCGGAGCTTGAAGTACCGGTAGTTTTTCCGGTCCGGAACCCCGTTTTTAAAGGAAATCAGGGAGGCCACGGGGTGTTTTCCGTCCAATTGGGCGATATCAAAGCCCTCGATCCGTTCGGGCCGGGTCTTGAGCCCCAGGGACTGGGCAAGCTCGTCTAGGGCGGGCCCCGCCCCCCGTTCCTTGAGCCGCTGCCGGAGGTCCTCCTGGGCGTTCTGCCGGGCCATAGCCAGGATGGCCCGGTGGCGGCGGCCCTCCCCCTCCCCGGGGCTGTTTTCCCCGGGGAAGTACCGTTCCGGCTTACGGCCGAATTGCCCGGTGAACCACCGGTCAAGGCCGGAAAAATCCCGGCTTTCCCCGGCCAGATAGATCCGGGGCGGGGGCGGGCGGTCCGGGACATAGTAAGCGGCGATAAAGGTCTCCAGGGACTCCTCCTCCTCCGCGGCGGAACGGGTCCGAAACAGTTCCCGGCCGGTCATCTTTCCCCCCCGCATGGAGAAGACCGTAAAGGTGGTAAAGATCCCCTCGGTGGCCCAGGCGATATAATCCCTGGCCTCGCCGTCAAAGTCCACCACGGCGTTTTCCGCCGAAAGCTCCCCGATGGCGGTAATGGCGTCCCGGAGCCGGATCGCCCGCTCAAACCGTTGTTCCCCCGCTGCCCGGTGCATCGCCTCGGTAAGTTCCATGATGAGGGATTCGGTTTCCCCGGCGAGGAGTTTTTGTACCCGTTCCACATGGCGGCCATAGGCCGCGGCGTCGATCTTGCCGCAGCAGGGGGCCTCGCATCGGCCGATATGGTAGTACATACAGGGGGCGTCCCGCTTCCGGAAGGGGCTCCCCCTGCTGTTCCGGGAAGAACCGCATTTCCGCAGGGGGAAAAGCTTGTCGATAAGATCCAGCATGGTGTCCACCGCGGTTATATTGGGGAAGGGGCCGAAATAACGGGAGCCGTCTTCCAGAACGTGGCGGGTTCTGAAGATCCGGGGAAACTCCTCGGCGGTGATCCGGATCACGGGGTATGTTTTCCCGTCCTTCAGGTTGATATTGTACTTGGGACTATGCTGTTTGATCAGGGTGTTTTCCAGGAGCAGGGCTTCGTATTCGTTGGCGGTGATGATCGTTTCTATGGCTCCGACATGGGCGACGAGGGTGGCGGTTTTGATGTCCTTGGCGCCGGAAAAATAAGAAACCAGCCGGTTCCGCAGGATCCGGGCCTTTCCCACATAGATGATCCGGTTTTCCCCGTCCCGCATGATATACACCCCCGGCCCTAAAGGGGCGTCATGGGCGGCGGCCTTTAAGGAAACGATATTTTCAGGGGGCCGGGTATTCATATCCACCTTTCATGAGCGGTTCCCGTTAGCGGAAATCCCCGGCAAAGCGGATCTCGTCGCAGTATTCGCAGCGATAGGTACGCTGTTCGGGGTTTTCCAGGTGAAAGATGTGGGGGACATAGGCCTCGGTGGAGGTGATGCACCGGGGATTTTTACAGATCAGGATGTCTTCCACCCGTTCAGGAAGCTGGAGTTTGATCTTCCGGGTGATTTTTTCATTTTCTATGATATTCACCGTAATATTGGGATCGATAAGGCCGAGGATATCCAAATTTATGGTGATGGTATTGTCGATCTTGATGATGTCCTTGCGGCCCATGTGTTCCGAGCTGGCGTTTACCACAAAGGCCACCGTGTAGGGGGCCTTACTGAGGCCGAGCCAGTTGAAGATCCGTATCCCCAAGCCCGCTTTAATATGATCGATGACGATCCCGTTTTTTATTTTGGCGATATTTAACATGGAACCACTCCCAGGATCGAAGCGATGAGGGCCATTCGGACGTACATACCGTATTTTGCCTGCTTAAAATAGACCGCCCGGGGGTCCCGGTCAACCTCCCGGTCGATCTCGTTTACCCGGGGCAGGGGATGGAGGACGAGCAGGGAAGGCCGGGCCAGTTCCATCTTTTCCGTATTCAGGACGTAACTGTCCTTGAGGCGTATATAATCCTCCTCGTTAAAAAACCGTTCCCGTTGTACCCTGGTCATGTACAGCACATCCAGTTCCGGCATTACCTCCTCAAGACGGTCGGCCTCGGCATATTTAATCCCCTCTTTTTCCAGAATTTCCCGGGTGATATAGCCGGGGACCCGCAGTTCCGGGGGGGAAATAAACAGCATCCTGATATGGGGGTAACGGGCCAGGGCTTTTGCCAGGGAATGGACGGTACGGCCGAACTTGAGGTCCCCGCAGAAGCCCACGGTGATGTCCCGGATAGCCCCCCGGAGGCGCTTGATGGTCAGCAGGTCCGTCAGGGTTTGGGTGGGATGGTGGTGCCCGCCGTCGCCGGCGTTGATCACCGGCGCATCCGCGTACCGGGAGGCGAGGAGGGCGGCCCCTTCCTTGGGGTTCCGCATGACCAGGATGTCGGCGTAACAGGACACGGTTTTTACCGTATCCGCCAGGCTCTCCCCCTTAGCCGCGGAGGAGGAACCGGGTTCGGCGAACCCCAGGCAGCTTCCCCCCAGGCGTAACATGGCCGCCTCAAAACTCAGGCGGGTCCGGGTGCTGGGCTCAAAAAAAAAGGGTGGCCAAAACCTTGCCCCGGCAATAATCCCGGACCCGGTCCCGGTTGGCCTCAATATCTTCGGCCAGGCGGAAAAGTTCCTCCAATTCCTCAAGGGTAAAATCACCCGGTTCTATAAGATGCCTGCCGGTGAGCATAGTCCCTCCGCTCCATTGGACTTGTTCAAGAACCATGATTCTTGAACAAGTCTCGCAAAATGTGGTACATTTTGCTGTTTTTTATCGGAATTTGTTCAAAAACTGAAGTTTTTGAACAACGCTAGTATCAAATTTTACCATAAAGGGATTCGTCCTGGCAAGGGAAAAATGAGGAAGCCCGGGGCAACCGTATTATAAATCCCCTCAAGAAAAAAAGAAAAAAGCCGATAGGGACGGGATGGAGGGGAATAATGGACATACGAACCGAACTTGCTCTGATCCCGGACCCCCGGATCGACCGCTGCAAAAAACATCATCTGGTGGATATACTGCTCCTCTGCATTATCGCCATGGTCTGCGGCGTTGAAAGCGTTGAAGATATCGTCTTTTTCGGGGAAACCCACGAGGACTGGCTGCGGAAGTATCTGGCTCTACCAAACGGGATACCCAGCGCCGATACCATCCTGCGGGTCTTGGGCCGGATAGACCACCGGAAGTTCGAGGGATGTTTTCTGTCCTGGACCCGGGGGTATTTCCGGGAACGGATGAGCACGGGTTCGGTTATCGCGGTGGACGGGAAAACGGTGCGGGGGAGTGAAAACGGGGAACGGAAAGCCATTCATATCGTGAGCGCCTGGGCGGACGAGGTGGGGCTGGTGCTGGGGCAGGTACAGACCGCAGAGAAATCGAACGAGATCACGGCGATACCGGCCTTA
>JAITKD010000116.1 GCA_031278575.1 Spirochaetaceae bacterium
TCGTCAAATACAGTTTTCCCATTCTCTTCATAAGAGGGAAGGCGCATACAACCCATACCCAGACGGGAAACCTTAACGCCGGTTTTTCCGAAATCAACGTACTGCATAAAATACCCCCATTCATTGGTTTATAGATAAGATATCATATATCTAGGTATTTTAACCAGTAGGCAAGGGGCCCGCCCTTTTACCCATAAAGCAGAGGTTTCGGAAAAAGCTAAAACCTGAAATCCAGGAAAGCTGTTCCAAAAACCTGAAGGCGAACCTCCGGTTCGATGGAACAGCCTCGCCTTACAAAATTCTATTTTTGTAAGCCTCATTCGTGTCTGTCCGCGAAGCCGCTTGCTTTGTGGACAGACCGCGAACTTTAAGTCCGATGCGGATAGATTAATTCTTCAGGACGAAGGGCTGCCGGGCCTCGTTGGAGATAAACGAATACTTGTGGAAAAGATCGTTTTCCCCCATGATCACCGAATAGTTATCGTACCGGGTATTGTTGAACGCGAAGAACCCCTCGGGGTACCAGAGCATGATTCGTTTGGGGTATTTGTTGATCAGGGTCTGGAGATAGTATGAGGCGGCGGTACGGTCCTCTTTGGAAACCGCGGCTTCCCAATCTATCAGGGCCTGGTCCCGTTCCGGATAGGGGATAAGATCGCTTGCCTTTTCTCCGTACTGGAGTACCATCATCATATCGTCATCGGCAAGACCATGAGGTACAAATTCTCCCACGGTCATATTATAGTTTCCCTGGACGCTCACCACTTCGTTGTAAGCAGCGGTTTCCAGGGCTTCCACATGGGCCCGCAGGTTTATTGCCGCCAGGTGTTCGGTGATAATCTCCCCGGCCCGGACATAGAGGGGCCCGGAGGCGTCCACCAGGATCCGCCAGTCGATGGGCTGGCCCTCGGGGGTCTCCCGGAAGCCGTCGCCGTTGATATCCACATAACCCAGTTCGGTAAAGAGCTGGGCCGCCTTCTGGGGATCGTAGACCTGGGCGTTATTGGGATTCGTGTGGAAGGAAAGGGGATGGGGATAGCCCACCGTGCCGCTGACGCCGTATCCCAAACCGACGATCTGTAAAAGCTCATCCCGGTTGATGGCGTAACTCAGGGCTTCCCGGAAGGCCAGTTCCCCAAAGGGACGCTTGGTGGTATCCAGGGTAATGCAGGCGCCCCAAAGGTAGGGGGTTTTTACAATGGTGATATTGGGAAGCTTGGACCATTCCTCTACCATTTCCGGAGGCAGGTTCCGGGCGGCGGCGTCAATTTCCCCGCTTCGCAGGGCGGTAAACATGGTGGAGAAATCCCGGATTACCACCAGGTTGAGTTTTTTTACCAGGGGAGCGCCCAAATGGTAATCCTCGAAGGCTTCCAGCGTATAGTATTCCCCTACCTTGTAATCCACGATCTTGTAGGGCCCGGTACCGATAGACTTGCCGGTAAACTGCCGGGGGTCCTTGATGTTTTCCCACTGGGCCTTCTGGACGATGGGAACTTCGGCGCAGGGCTCCCGGTCAAAATAAGGCAGGGGAAAAGCGCCGGTTACCCGGAGGGTCAGTTCATCGATAATGGTGATTCCCTCGCCGGGAAGCCGGGGCACGGAACTGGTATGGTGGGACTAGCGGTTATTTGACGGGCCTTCCCGGTTGTAGTCAATCGTAAATTTGATATCCTCTGACGTCAGGGGGGTACCGTCGTGCCACTTGATCCCCGGCTTCAGCTTGATCTCCCAGACCATGTTGTCTTCGGTTACCGGCTTGATATATTCCGCCAGGATCATCTGGGGGGTGGCGCCGTAAGGATTCGGCCCCGCGAGTTTTTCGTTGACCGCGTCCAGCACCCAGGGGCTGTAGGCGCCGCCGCCCCATATCGAAATATTCCCCGCGTCGTTATAGAGCCCGATGGTCAATTCATCGGCCGTCTGGGGTCCTTTCCCGCTGGCCGCGACCGGTTGGGGTTCGTTTTTTTGCCCGCACCCGGCAAGTACAAAAAAACATACCAACAAAACAGCAATTCTTACCTTCATGGTAATACTCCTTAAAAAAAATATTTAAACCTATATTTTGAGGTCTTGAACAATTTTTTGGATGATACCCCGCATTTCGGCGGAACTTTCATAGAGGGACCGGCTCTGCCGCTCAGCGGTCAGGACTTCCTCGTTCAGGGGAAGAAAGCCCGCCAGTACCATGTCTCCTATTTCCTTTTTTAAAAAAGCCTCATCCCCGGGGGATCGGATCTTATTGCCGATAACATATTTGTTTTGTATCCCCAGATCTCCGGCCATTTTACCTATTTCCCTGGCGGCCTTGATGCTCCGCGTCCCCGGTTCCACCACGAGAAACATGGCGTCCACCCCTTTGGCGGTTCCCCGGCCCATATGTTCCGTTCCGGCTACCATATCCATGATCACCGTTTCCTTTTCCCGTAAAATCAGATGGGTAACCAGGGCTCTAAGCATGGCGTTCTCCGCGCAGGCGCAACCCTGATCCGCCCCCCGCATGGCCCCCATCATAAGGAAATGGATATTTTTTATGTTTCGGGAAAACTTTTCCGGGATATCCTTCACCGACGGATTGGTCTTAAAATAAGACCCGTATTCGCCGCTTTTTGCCCCGGTCCGTTCCTCTATCAGGTCCGTCATGTCGATGATGGGCCGTATCTCCTTGACCACCTCCGGGGGAAAACCCAGGGCCTCCGCCAGGGTGGGGTTTACATCCGCGTCTATGGCGTAGATCTCCCGGCCCTGTTCGGCAAGACACCATGCCAGAAGGGAGGTAAAGGTGGTTTTCCCTACCCCGCCCTTTCCGCAAACCGCAATCTTTTTCATACATTCCTCCTTTCCTGTTTCACCGGTTCCTTCACCCGAATCTGAAAAAGTTTTTTACAATCCCCGTTACCATCAGAACCCCAAGCAGGGTAATAAAAAGGGAACTGACATAGGGGAAACAAGCGATGACCAGAGACAGCCGTCTTTGTCCGGTTAAAAGCCGTTTGGTTGCCACAATGATCATCCCTACGATGATCAGGGCAAAGGCCAGCCCCATGCTGAACAGCAGGATGATCCCCATCCCCAGGGCGATCTTTCCCACCGCGATAGCCACCAGGAGTACCGCCAGGGCGTCGGGACAGGGGACGATGCCCCCGCTTACCCCCAGGGAGATTACCCGGCCCCAGGAAAGCTTGTTTTCCGGCATGGTGACCTCTCCCCGGGAGGAATAGTTCCTGATGGCCCGGAATAAGAGTTCCCGGGGCCGGGACGCCGCCGGGTCGTATTTTTCCACCCAGGTCCGATCCCGCAGGCGCCCCAGGTGTTTGATGGTCCGGCTGGAAGGGGTTACCACCGCATCCACCGCCCCGGTCTTGATGGCCATTTTGAAAAATTCCGCGTGCTGCCGTTCGCGGATAAGCGGAGGAAGCCGGGTATGGGCGGAGCAGCCCGGGGAACAGAGATTGAAATTTTCCGCCCCCGCGGCCTTAAGGGATTCCTGCAGGCCCTCGTCCCAGGCGGCGATAAGGATGGCCTCATTGGCCTCCGCGGCCGCTCCGTCGATGAGGATATTTACCGTTTCCCTGTTAAGCAGTTGAAGATTCGGCAGCAGATGGGCGTGATCCAGTTCGGTTCCCAAAAGCCGTTTGACAAAGAGGCGGACGCCGAGACCGGCGATAAAGACACCGGAAAGGAGGCTTAAGACGGGTATAAATTCCCCGGGAAGAAAGAACTGGGCGGCGGTGGAGGCTAAAAGACCGAAACCGTAGATGCTTGCCGTATGGGTAAGGGTAATAACCAGGCCCAGACAAAAGGCGTGAAAGGCTGTCCCCTGGTTGGCGATGAGGAAGGCCCCCACCAGGGCTTTGCCGTGACCCGGAGTAAAGGCATGGAGGAATCCCACCAGCACGGCAAGGATGAAAAATACCGCTACCGGCAAGGCCACCGGAAAAGCCGCCCGGTCACCCCGGAGGAAGCCCATGATGCCGAAAACCTCAAAGCCGTTACGGAGCAGATCCCCCAGGGCTGTTTTCGCCGGGGCCGCCGGCAGGGAACGGGGCGGCGGAGCTGCCGCGATGGCGGGTTCGGACGAAAGGGGAACCGGGTTTTCCGGCTCCAGGGCGGCGATCAGTTCCGGGTCGCCGGTATACTGTAACTCCACAATATCCTGGAGGTATTCGTTCCGCTTTTCCCTGAGGATGGCAAGTTTCCCGGGGATATTGTTTTTTATGTTCAGGGAGTAAACCGCGGTATTGATATAAAAGGAAAACTTGTACCGTAAGTC
>JAITKD010000138.1 GCA_031278575.1 Spirochaetaceae bacterium
GATAGGATTATGGAACGGCCCAGGCCCGCCCAGGTCTTATTCTCCGTGATTTCTCCGTAGGTTACCAGGGCTTTTCCCGCCCGGATGTTGAATTCCGTATCCGCCGCGCCCTCCGAAAATACAAATATCCGGTCCCCTTGGAGGCTTTTTTTTACCCCCATGGAAATGATAAAACAAGCCTGATCGACAAGCCGGTCAAAGGGATTTTCCTGGGAAAAACGGTATAAACGCCAATCATACCACCCCTCCAGGATACCGGGGGTTAGATCCAGGGTCAGATCGGAAGGATCCAGGGCCCGGACTATTTCAGTGCCCTCATCAATAAAGGGACTATTATTTCGTATCCATAAGTATTCAAAGACGTGGAATTCCCGTAAAAAATCCTGGGATTTTTCATTTATCAGCCGGGAAAGGCGGCTTAATTTTTCCCGCTCATAGGCGGAAATTGAACGCAGCCCCATATCCAACCGCCCCAGGTATACCGAAGACTCGAAGGTCCGTTGCCCCCCGCTTAAAAACACGGCAGGTATGGCGGAAACCGCCGCCTTATACGTTCCCCGCCGGACTGATTCGCCGAGATAGGCGTTTACCAGTTCCTCATCATTGGCAGTACCGATAATCCGGTTCCACAGGGAAAAGGATCGATCCCGCCACCGGGTAAGGATCGTTTCGTATTCCTGGACATCCTGGGCCGCGGGAAGAACCAAATCATCCGAAACAACCCCTTTTTGCTCCGGTACCATCCGGTAAGAAACCACGGATTCCCCGCTTTCAAGGTTGAGGATACGGGCCTTTGTATCAAGGTTCGCCTCCGCAAAGGTGTAATCAACGCCTTCGGCGGTAACAATAACCTTTCCCTCCTCATACTCCCGAATCCGGGAAGTCTTGAGGGGCCGATAGGGCAGTTCCAGCCGCTGAACCTGGTCGCCAAAACGGCCGCTGATCCGCAATTCCAGGGCCCCATCGGCATAATGGGTAGAAAAATCCAGGCCCGACCCGCCGGGGAATCTGAAAAAAGCCGCATCCTCGGATAATATCATATATTCGGGGACCAGTTCTTCGGTTGCACCATTTTCATAACAAAGCCTTAGCCCGCTGCCGTCGTCCATACGGAATTCCGTCCCCCCAAAGAAAACGCTGCCCCCCTTGGTTAGAAAATATTCATTGGAAGACAGGGAGGATCCGGTATTCGACGGCTCCCGGTAATAGCCGGCTACGACAAAATTACCTACGTTATGGGTAAATCCCCCTTGCCGGGTAAACTGTATCATCACCAGGAGTAAAAAAACCACTCCGTAGATGAGGAAAAGTACGATAATTCGGGGAAACATCGGTTTCTTCATAAATATTAAGCATAATTGATCGGGGGGATAAATTCAACTTGTTAATTTGACGATGATTATATAAACTATAACCCAATGAATATGAACCGCAGATTATTAAAACTATTATCCTGTTGCCGGCGCGGAATAGGGGGGACCCTTCTTTTGGGGGGCTTGCTGGTAAGCCTTATGTCCTGTCCCTCCGCCCCCCCTCCAAAACCGGAGTTAGTCCCGCCATACATTGAAGAAATCCCCCCGGAACCGGAGGTCATAACCACCCAGGGGATATTGGCCCGGATGGCGGCCCTTTTGGAAAAGGGGGATTACGACGGGGCCCTGGCCCTTTTTGATGAAATTGATCCCGCCGAAGCGGAAACGCCGGGGCTTCGCCTGGTAAAGGCCTCGATCCTCATTTCCGCGGGCCGCAGCGGGGAAGGCCGGGTTATTGTGGAAGCGATCATCGCCGGGGAGCCGGAAAATACCGAGGCCCTGTTTGTGCTTTCTTCTATAGAAGAATCTTCCGGGCGGGAACGGGAACAGCGGGCGCTGTTGGAGCGGATCCTCAAGACCGACCCCTCCCATGTCCGGGCTCTTACCGGCCTGGGAAATATAGCCCGGCAGGCCCGTTCTTTTAGAACCGCGGCTTCCTATTTTGACCGGGCCCTGGAAGCGGCCCCCGAAGACCGGGAGGCCCTGATAGGCCGGGCGGATGTCTACCGGCGGGACCGGAAAATCGCGGAGGCTGAGGGGCTCCTTAACAAGGTGGTGAGCCTCTACCCGCAATGGCCCGTGGGCCTGAGCGAGCGGGCCCGGCTTTACCGGAACGCGGGGTATCCCCTTCAGGCCCTGGCGGACCTGGACAAAGCCAAGGCGCTGGCGGGGAACGATTATTGGATAGCCTGTGACCGGGGAAACGTGCTGCTGGATCTTAACCGGAAGCCGGAAGCCCTGGAGGAATTTAGCCGGGCCATAGCCCTGGACCCCGAGGTTTTCCTGGCCTACGTATACAGCGCGGGTATTAAGGATGATTTGGGGGATTACGATGGGGCGGAGAAGGATTATATCACCCTGGCCCGGTTAGAACCGGAGTATTATTTTGCTTTTGAGGGGATTGGCTGCCACAAGATGCGGCAGGGGCGCTGGGGGGAAGCCCGGGACGCCTTCGCGGAGGTCTACAAACAGGCCCCCCAGGAATGGGCCTACGCCCTCCTCACCGCCGTAAACTGGATGCGGGCGGGAAAGCCCTCGGACCCCCGGCAGTTTTTGGAACAGGCCCTGCGTAAGGTTCAGCGGGAAACCCTGCCGTGGTATATGCTCCGGCTGTATTACGATCTTGCCGGGGATAACGATGTGGCCATCCGGATAGACCGGGAACGGAATTCCGAACTTAAGGCCAAGATGCTCTATTATCTGGCGGAATATTACGATGTCCGGGGGAATAAAAACCTGGCGGACCGGTGTTTTCTCCAGGTTCGGGAGCTTAACCAGCGGTATATCCTGGAATGGCGCCTGAATGAATGGGCTTTGGAAAAACGAAACCTGGGGAATTTTTGATGAAAATTCCCCACCCCCCCTGCCGGCGTCCCGGTATACCGGCTTTTTGTTTCGCCTCCGCCCGTGAGATCCTATTAGGCCGAATTTCGGCTTTGGTTACCGGGGCGTCCGCCGGCCAAAACGCGCGCGGGATAGCAGCGGAAATTCCGCAGGGCCGGGGGGCTGTGGGGTCTGTCCCCGGCGGATCGGGGACAGACCCCGGGCACGATGAATTGGAGGGACCCCCGCTTGCGCGGGGGAGGCCGCGTCGCGGCGATGCGCCCAATAGAAACCCGGCATTCGGCCCATTAAGTATGCAGGAGAACCCATGAACGATACCCGTATGACCCTCACCCTAAAGGGCAGGGAGATTATTCTTGTAGGAACCGCCCATGTTTCAAAAGAAAGCGTCGCGGAAGTAGGCCGGGTTATCCGGGAAGAAAAACCCGGCATGGTTTGTGTTGAGCTGGACGAGGAAAGATACGCCTCCCTTTCCCAGGAGGAAAACTGGAAAAAACTCGATGTGGTTAAAATTTTTAAGGACGGCAAGGGGTTTTTGCTTATGGCAAACCTCGTGCTTTCGGGGTTTCAACGCCGTTTGGGCCAGGAACTGGGGGTAAAACCGGGGGAAGAAATGAAAATCGCCGTAGAAACCGCCGGAGAACTGGGGCTTTCCTACTCGTTTTGTGACCGGGAGGTACAAATCACCCTCCGCCGGGCCTGGGTCCGCTGCGGCCTGTGGAGCAAATGTAAGCTCCTGGCATCCCTTTTGTCCAGCGCCGTAACCACGGAGAAACTCAGCGAAAAGGAAATTGAAAACCTCAAAGACCGCAGTGAATTGGACGGTATGATGGCGGAACTGGCGGATTATCTCCCTTCGGTCAAGGAAACCCTGATCGACGAGCGGGATCGTTACCTGGCGGCGAAAATTTGGGCCGCCGGGGGAACCAAATCCGTAGCGATCATCGGGGCCGGGCATATGCTGGGGCTCAAGACCCACCTGGAACGGATCGCCGCGGGGGAAGAGGGGGAGGATGTATCGGAACTGGATGTCATACCGCCCCAGTCCCTTTTTTCAAAAATCTCGGGGTGGATCTTTCCGGCGCTGCTTATCGCCCTGATTCTGGCGGGATTTTTTTTCGCCGGCCCCGGAAAAAGTTTTACCATGATCCTCCAGTGGATTTTATGGAACGGCTCCCTGGCCGCCCTGGGGACCCTCATCGCCCTGGGTCATCCCCTGTCGATCCTGGTATCCTTCCTGGGCGCCCCGGTGGCGACCGTCAACCCCTTTATCGGGGTGGGGCTTTTTTCGGGGATCACCGAAGCCACCCTGCGTAAGCCCAAGGTTACCGACGCCGAAACCCTCTCCGAAGACATCGTCAGCCTCAAGGGTATATACCGGAACCGCATCACCCGGGCCCTGCTGGTTTTTTTCCTCTCCAGCCTGGGCGGAGCGGTGGGAAACTTTATTTCCATTCCTTCCCTGGCGGGGCTGTTGATCAAGTAGGTGGTCCGGGCCAGCAGTTTTACAGTTACAAGGATTTTTCCCGGTAATATGGGCGCATTTCCGGCCCTTCGTGCCGGAAACCGGGCTATCCGCTCTAATAAGAAAATCCCCGCCCAAGGGGCGGGGATTTTCTTATTCCGCTTCTATCCCTTGCGCGCTTCGTACACGGCGGCATTTTCGGCAATCATAGACCGGTATCGGGATTTGCCGCCCAAACGAAACCGGTGGCGGCTGATCCTTAACGTAAGGTAAACAAAGTTTACCCTATTTGCGCAATGAAATGAGCAAATACATTAGGGAAACGCGATGAGCGTCAAGTTAATCGGCGTTTCCCTAAGGGATCGTTATGAAATAACATTGATAAGTTTTAATTGAGTGCTATAATGGTTTCATTGATAACAGAGGCTGCTTTCCCAAAACTTCAGTTTTTGGAACAGCCCCAAGTATAAAAAACATAAAACAACAACAGAACGGCTGGCGGAATTTTACGGGACAAATTGTGAGCAAAAATATGCAACCCAAAAAGAAATTGATTGGGGCAATTCCATTGGAAAAGAAATATGGTAAAACAGGGGTATATAGTTTGGTTGGACTTTGATCCGCGGCAGCCAACCATGCGGGGCTTACGCCGGCGCTTGACTGTTCCGGGGATACGGAACCGTCCGGGGATATCCAGAGGGGGGGCTGCCTGGGGCGGTCAGCCGGAGCGCCGGCGGGGACCGGCTGAGACGGAAGGTCCGTACCGCTTTTTCCGCCAATTCCTCCCCCTTCATACGGTCATCAATATCGGTTTCATACTGTTTAATGACATATACTACGGTTTCTTACGGTTTCTTACGGTTTCTTACGGTATCGTCCCGGGGTCTGACCCCATGAGGGGGAATACGGCGTTTACGGAAACAAACGTGCCGGGCCACGGGCCTCCGGGACAGCAAACCGAATTTTCGTATCAAAACTATGATAAATCACTGGATTTTTTCTATTAATTATAGTATACTCGATTTGTATCGTATTACCGGAGAAGGATAAACCATGAAGCGTACAAAAATAGGCCGTAACGTTCTTATTTTATTCGGAGGGGGGCTGTTTTGTATGGCCCTCCTGGGTTCCTGCGATGCGATAACCGGGTTTTTTTCCACGTCCTGGGGGTCAAACCTTGAACGGGATCTGGGGCGGCTCCTCCCCAAAATAACCGCTAAAAACGCCGCGGATCTCGCCAATGATACCGCCGGGGATCCCAAAAGGGCCAAGTTGGTGGCGGAGAAAATTCTGGAAGCCCTGAAAAACACGACCGATCCCGCCGAAAAGGCGGCGCTGTTGAATGCGGGTTTAATCGCCGCCAATAACGCGTCTAATCTTATCACGGTTATGATGCGCAATATCGATGCCTTTTCAAATTCCACGGGGAACGTCGAGACGGTCCTGGAGAAGGTCCAGGCCGCCGGGGATGTTACGGCAAATGCCGATATTATTTCCGGCCTTCTTACCGCCTCCGGCGCGGATACGGATTCCACGCTTCTCGCGGGGGCTTCCCAGGATAATTTGGCGCTGGCCGCGATTACCCTGCTCCTGGCCGATGCCCAGGAACAGGATTATGAGACCGCCGCCGATCAAAAAGACTATCTGGATGAATTCGAGGCAAAAAAAGGCGACGCCTCGCAGTTAACGGATAAGCAAAAGGGGGCCATTGTCCTCGGCGTCGCGGCGGGGAAAAAAGACGGCGTCCTCAAGGATGTGCTGGACGATCTCAAATTAACCGGTTGAGGCGGTTTTAACCCGGATCTTACAAAATTTTTATAATAAGGAATTATTATGAACCGTTTCCAATATTTTATTATCTTCTTGTTGATAGGTACGGGGGGAACTGTCCTATCCGGGTCGGGTCTTTATAATTCCGATCATGAACTCGCCCCCTTTACCGTCCCCTCCACCCGGAATCTTGGCCTGGGCGGCCCCCACGTGGCCTATACGGACGATATAAACAGCCTGTTTATCAACCCCGCGGCATTCAAAAACATAAACGAACTCAGTGTCGCGGAGTTAAGTTTTGGGGTCTACGGGGACACCCTGGGTTTGGGGGAAGTTATTAATACTATTGGCGATACCTCAAAGCTGGTCAGTACCTTTTCTAAATTTATCGATAAGTCTAATGGAAATATCCCCCTGGGTTTTGATTTTCGGGGCCCCGTTGCCTTTGGGAATATAAAGAACGGATGGGGATGGGGTGTTTTTGACCGGATCTACGGGGGGGCCGCCGTAACGGGTAAAAACATCGAGGTCTGGGCCAACGCGGATTTGATGTTTGATCTGGGGTATTCCTTTCGGGTATTGGAAATAGGCATCCATACCCTGGATATGGGGGCCACGGGCAAGGTCTTCGGCAGGCTGGGGGTCAATTCAGGACAGATGTCCCTTTTTGATCTTGCCGATGGCGGCGATATCCTTAAAAGCAGGATCAATTACGCTCCTTTTACCATCGGGGGTGGGCTGGATTTGGGCCTGCAATACCGATTGGTAAAAAATTTCACCGCGGCTTTGTCGGTAAATGACCTTTTTTCCCTGGGTTATGTCAGCTTTAATGATCTCAATTTAAATTCCTCCGGGGGTTCCGTACCTCCCGGTTATCTGGGGTATATAAAACCAAAGATTAACCTGGG
>JAITKD010000178.1 GCA_031278575.1 Spirochaetaceae bacterium
TTGCTACATAGTATATACCAGTTTAGGAGGCATACCGTGGTAGCTAAAACCTTTAACGATAAGACGACAGTTCAGAATTCAGGAACTGATGAAAATATCCTCTCCATGTACTTGAAAGAAATCAACCGGATTCCCCTTTTAACCCGGGATGAAGAAGAGGCCATAGCCAGGGCAGCGGCAAAGGGCAGCCAAGCCGCCCGGGAGAAGTTGGTAAATTCCAACCTGCGTTTTGTGGTTAACGTGGCAAAAAAATACCAGGGACAGGGCTTGCCCCTTTCGGACCTTATCAGCGAAGGCAACATCGGTCTTTTAAATGCCATAGAACGCTACGACGTGGAGAAGGGGTATCACTTCATCTCCTACGCCGTATGGTGGATCCGCCAGGCTATCCTCAAGGCGATCTGCGAAAAATCCCGGATGATTCGGCTCCCCCTTAACCGGGCCAACGAATTGGTACAGATTGAAAAGGCCCGGAAAATAGTCCAGGCCGACAACAATTCGGAAGCGGAAATCACTGAAATCGCCCGGCTTCTGGACATGGACGCGGGTCAGGTATCGGATCTGATCAACATCAGCCGGGATCTGGTATCCCTGGAAAACCCCATATACACCGATAAGGATTCTTCGATACTGGGAGATTTTATCGAGGATGAAAGCTACGCCGCCCCGGATGAACACGCGGTTAAGGCGACCCTCCAAAACGACATCGAGATGGTGCTGAGTACCCTGAACCAAAAAGAAGCGGCTATTATCCGGTTCCGGTTCGGCCTGGGAAACAGTCTCCCCATGTCCCTCAAAGAAATCGGCGACCGCTTCAACCTGACCAAGGAACGGATCCGCCAGATCGAAAAAAAGGCCCTCAAACGGCTTCAGCATCCCTCCCGGCAGCGGCTTTTGGAGTGCTACGTAGCCTAACCCCCCTCCTCGGCGATCCGGCGGAGGCGCGCTTTCCCCGGTCAACAAATTAAGAAGGGGGAGCGCCGTTGCGGTCATCGGATGTACCCGTTTTGCCCATGACGGGCCGTTTTTGACGCGGCTCCCCCTCGCTCCAGCCTCCTCGGGCTTCGCCCTGCGGTGGCTTCCGCTACCCCCACTCCTTTCCGTGGGCGGGGGCGGTTTTCCCGTACCGGGAACCCGCTTGAGCTTGGAATAGGCCCCAGCCGGTTTAATTTCTGAAACTATGGATGGGGGCGGGTATCCTGCCGCCCCGGGCGATAAAACCATCGCTCTTTGCCTTGTTTACCGCCATAATGGGGGCGCCCCCCAAAAGGCCGCCGAATTCGGCCCATTCCCCGGCTTTTTTACCCGGCACCGGAATGACCCGTACCGCGGTGGTTTTATTGTTCACCATGCCGACGGCCATTTCGTCGGCGATGATTGCCGAAATCGTTGCGGCGGAGGTGTCCCCCGGAAGGGCGATCATATCAAGCCCCACCGAGCAGACCGAGGTCATGGCCTCTAATTTGTCCAGGCCGATGGAGCCGGCCCGCACCGCCGCCACCATGCCTTCATCCTCGGAAACCGGTATAAACGCCCCGGAAAATCCCCCGACGTGGGTGGAGGCCATGACCCCGCCCTTTTTCACCATATCCGTCAGCATGGCCAGGGCCGCGGTGGTTCCATGGGTTCCCGCCGATTCCAGGCCCATTTCCTCCAGGATCCGGGCCACCGAATCCCCCACGGCGGGGGTAGGCGCCAGAGAGAGATCCAGGATGCCAAAGGGAACCCCTAAACGTTTCGCCGCTTCCATCCCCACCAGTTGGCCCATACGGGTAATTTTAAAGGCGGTTTTTTTAATGATATCCGCCAGCTCGTCAAAAGTCGCGTCCCGGTGTTTTTCCAGGGCGGCCTTTACCACCCCGGGGCCGGAAACCCCCACATTAAGGCAGGCCTCCCCTTCGCCGACTCCGTGAAAGGCCCCGGCCATAAAGGGGTTATCCTCCGGGGCGTTACAAAAAACCACCAGTTTAGCGCAGGCGAGCCCGTCCCTTCCGGCGGTTTTTTCCGCGGCGGCCTTGATGACCTCCCCCATGCGGCGGACCGCATCCATATTGATACCGCTTTTTGTACTGGCCACATTTACCGACCCGCAGACCCGTTCCGTGAGGGACAGCGCGTTGGGGATGGAATCAATGAGCCGTCTATCCCCCCGGGAAAACCCCTTCTGTACCAGGGCGGAGAAGCCCCCGACAAAATCGACGTCCAGTTCCTTGGCGACCTCGTCCAGGACCGCCGCATAGGGGGTGTAGTCCTCATCTTCGCAGGCGCCGGCAATGAGGGCCATGGGGGTAACCGAAAGACGCTTATTGATAATCGGAATGCCGTATTCGACCTCTATCTGCCGGCCCGTATGGACCAGGGAACCCGCGGTTTTAAGGAGTTTGTCCCGGATTCTCCCGCGGGTTTCTTCGCCGGAGGCGGAAGTACAATCCAGCAGGGATACCCCCAGGGTAATCGCCCGGATATCCAGTTTGTACCGCAGAAACATATCCACGGTTTCTTTTATTTCAAACGGGGTAAACAACATAACTTATATACGGTGCATGGCGCTAAAAACCCGCTCATGCATGATGCTGATGGATACCTTCATGACTTTTTCAATTTCACCAAGTTCTTCTTTTATCTTTTCCAGGGAAACACTCCCCCGGGACAGATCAACCATCATAACCATAACAAAATTGCCCTTTAAGATGGTTTGGCTTATATCCTCTATATTGATATTCCGCTCCGCCAAAAAGGCGCTTATCCGGGCAATAATACCCACATGATCGGTACCTACCACGGTGATAATCGCGTTCATCCTGCCCCCCTACTCCGGTTTTATCATGTGTTCGGTAAGGAACAAATCCAGTACCGTTAAGAAAAAAATTACCACCATGGGCCCCACAATAATACCGTTAAACCCAAAAACCCGCACCCCCCCCAGGATAGCGAAAAAAATGATCAGGGGGTGCAGCTGGATCCGGTTCTGCAGGAATATGGGACGCAAAAAATTATCCAGGGTGGAAATAAAAAATCCCGAAACAATAAGAAACAGGATTCCCATAAGGAATTCGCCGTTTAATATACGGACGACCCCGATGGGCAGCCATACAAGGCCCGCGCCAAACATGGGGATAAAGGCGCAGATCAAGGTCAATCCGGCGAAAACCAGGCCCCCCTTTACCCGGAAAATTAAAAAAACAATATAGGCCATTACGGCCTGTACCAGGGCGACCATAATGTACCCCAAAAAAAGGTTTCTCGTGATATCCTTAAATTTTCCCACCAGGGCGGTAATATACTCTTTCCTGATGGGGACCGCATGAAGAACCAGCCGGGAAAGATAGGAACCGTCCATATAAAAGAAAAAGAGGCTGAATATCATAAGCACCAGCCCAAAAAGAAAGGACCCCACATTCCGGGCGATGCTGCTGCTCATTTGGATAAGATTCTGGAGGCTCGAACTCAAATAGCTGACTATCCTCCGCTGGATTTCATCGGCGCTGATGATGAGCTGATCCGAAGTAATATCCCGGATAAAACCGGATATTTTTTCCAGCATATCCCCAACAACCTCGGGATTATGGTTGAAGGTATCCCTTGCCAAACGGATAAGTTCCGTGATCTGCCTGAAAAACTGGGCGGCCACAAAAAAAAGGGGGAGCAGGATGAGGATCACGGTTCCTAAAGAAAATATTCCCGCCCATAGGTTTTTTAATATCATTCCCTTGATGCCTGCGGTTTTAATTTTTTTTATCACCCGTTGGTGCAGGGGGCTTAAAAGTATGTAGAATAAGGTGGACCATAAAAGGACCGTAAAAAACGGGGCAAAAAGCCGGCACACGATCACGAGGAGTAAAATGAGGATAGCGGCAAATACGGAGTTTTGTACGGTCTTTGATCCATTCATAACGCTGCCCATATCCTTACAAGGGTCATCCCGCTTTTTATCCATGAAAGATCCCTATTCCGTCTCAATTTGCTCATCATGCCCCGAAACGTCTTCGCCGCCGGTGGAAAGGCCGGTCGTTTCTTCCTCGGCGGCTTGAAGGGAATCGGCTGTTTCATCCAGAAGCCCCTGCTCCCGCCCGTCCCCGGCGGCGGGTTCCGCCTCGATCCCGCGCCCTTCTTCGGCGGCAAATCCTTCTTTGATATAACCGAGCAGTTGTTCGATCCGGGACCGTTTTGGCGATCGGGGTTCCAGGGCAAGGTATTGTTCGTAATCAGAAGCCGCCTCCTGGAGAGAACCGCTCCGGATCAGGACATTCGCCCGGTTTAAATAGGCGGATGCATAGGCGGGATCCGCTTCAATAGCCCGGGTATAATACTGATCCGCGTATTTCACACTCCCCTTGCTATAATACGCATTACCCAGGTTAAAGGCAATCCGGGCGGTCTCATCCCCGCCCCGGGGGAGTATTTTTAGGAACACCGCAATGGCTTCGTCCAGCCGGTCAAGCTGCTGGTAACTTATCCCCAGATACAGCGCGGCCCGGACATTGGACGGATTCTCCGCCAGGACACGCTCCAGAAAGGCAATCGCCTCCTGGGGTTTGTCCTGTAAAAAAAATTCTTCCCCCTGGGTAAAGGCGTCTTGGGCAAACCCCTGGGCCAAAAACAGCGCCCATAAGCCCAGCCCCAGGCCAAATCGCTTCAATAGTACCATAAGCTCCCCATAACGCCG
>JAITKD010000235.1 GCA_031278575.1 Spirochaetaceae bacterium
GGATGAACGCATGGACAGGAGAAATTAACCCCGAACCACCCGAATAGAAGAAGAATTCAGGTATGAAATTCGGGTATCGTACTAACCATTCAGGTCCGTTCGGGTCTGTTCTCGTGGGCGGACCGGCGGTCCGGTGCGGTTAAAAAATCCTCTGGGTTTATCTTGAGTTTTATATTGACAGAGTATCCCCATTAGTGGTAAGGTCTAATGACAGGGAGCCTCTGAAAACCCCGATGGGGTTCTGTGTTTTGTTTGAAAGATCCCTTAGCCGGGCAATAGCGCAGTTGGTTTAGCGTACAAGTCTGGGGGACTTGGGGTCCCCGGTTCAAATCCGGGTTGCCCGACTAAGGGATTCATCAACGAATTGAGGCGGATTTGGGCCCGATTGCCCCGCCGGTATCACGGAACCGGTTATTGACACCGGCGGGGGGATGGGGTATTATAACCGTAATTAACGCGGCCTTGGTGGAACTGGTAGACACGCCAGCTTGAGGTGCTGGTGCCGAGAGGCATGGAAGTTCAAGTCTTCTAGGCCGCAACTCCTTACAGGATAAAGAATGAGCTGGCCGAACAACGGAAGCTGTATCACGCGAAAAACCCCGAGGTACGTTATTCCCCCGGTGAGATAAGGGGTACCTCGCAAATAAAGAAAAACCCGGCTGTGCCGGGGACTGGATAAATAGTTGTCCTTTTGAATTTAGTTTTCCATGTTTTTCAAGCAATTTCCAATTGGCCGCAAGAATTTTAATATAGCCCTAAATCCGCTGGTTTTCCCCTTTTTTTGTGATATCTTTATATTAGTTATGCCGTCTCAGATTTTGCACACCCTTTTTGGGGAGGATGTAATAGGAGCTATGTACCCTGCCATCCATTCCCGGTTTGGGGTGGTGGCCGAAAAGGCCCTGAAAAAAATTCAAATAGATCACCGGGCATGGTTTATCCTGGGATGTCAGGGGCCGGATGTCTTTTACCATAGCCAGATGACCAGGCCGGTCGCCCTGGAATACGGCGCCCTGCTTCACCGCCGGGGATACGGGATCTTTACCGCGGCCCTCCTCAAAATGGCCCTGCCGGACCCTCCCCCGAATGAGGAGGATATCCGTATGCTCCGGCGGGAAAAGGGGATCAGCCCCCTGGGGGCCTATGCCCTGGGATTTATGACCCATGCTATTTTGGATCGCCTGGCCCACCCGTATATCGTGTATAAATCCGGCCCCGTTTTTCCGGCCCGGGCCGAGGCTTTCCGCCGGGACCACCCCCCGGCTCTGGGGAAAAACACCCATGCCTTTTTTGAGCGGATCATCGACGTCCTCATGCTGGATCGCCTCCGGGGCAGGCCCATAGCCTCCTGGGATCAGGAGGCTATGCTGGTTTCCGCCTGCGAGGCCCCAACCGCGGGGCTCAAGGAACTCCTCGCCCGGGCCCTGATCGCGGCCTTTCCCGAACGGGCCGGCGGGGATACCCGGCTTCGGGAACGTATGGAAAACACCTTCCTCGATTGTACGACCTTTTACCGCTATACCGATCCCGGCAAGACTTCTATCCGCCGCGGGGCTTGCGGAGACGCCCCCCCCGATTGGCTCCGGGAGATTCCCCTGTATTATCTCTACCCCGAGAACCTCCCCCGGCATATTGATTACCTCAATTTAGCGGGCCGGACCTGGTTCTCCCCCGGGCCGGGGGGCCAGCCCGATTCCCGGCCCTTTCCCGCTGTTTACGCCGATGCCGTGCGGGCCGCCGCGGACGGCCTTTCGGTGTTCATCGCCCAATACCTTGAAACCGGGATCTTCCCCATAAAAGAGGCCGCCCAAACCATCGGGAACGGGGGGCTTTCCATTCAGGATGAAACCGGGAAACCCTGCGCCCCGGTCCGGACCGGCCCCCTGCCCCTGGACGAGGTCCTGGCGCACCAGAAAAAACTCCGGGAGAAGGTCCGGGTTCTGTCCTAACGGGCTCAGGCCGGCTAAAGCGCCGGCGGCTTTTTTAATACCGGCTTGTCATAGTCCGCCGGGGGCAGATAACCCAAAAGCCGGATGCAGGTGGCCGCGATGGAACTGATCCCCAGGCCCTCCTCAAGGGCCCCTTCCCCGCCCGTATTGGGGTATTCCCCCCGGTATTCGGGATCGTAGATGATACAGGGCACGGGGTTGAGGCTGTGGCTGGTTTTGGCCTTGGGGGTCCCGTCTTCCTTGTACAGCACTTCGCCGGTCTTTTTGTTGTGTTCAAACATATCGTCGGAATTACCGTGGTCCGCGGTGATCACCATCACCCCCCCGGCTTCCTCCACGGCCTTGGCCAGGCGGCCGAGCTGAAGGTCCATCCCCTCCATGGAACAGACCACCGCCTGGTAGACCCCGGTATGGCCCACCATGTCCCCGTTGGGGAAGTTGAGCCGGATAAAATCGTATTTCCCCGAAGCAATGGCCTTGAGGACCTCGTCGGTGATTTCGGCGCACTTCATCCAGGGCCGCTGTTCAAAGGGGACCACGTCGCTTTTGATTTCCACATAGTCTTCGAGCTTGTCGTCGAATTTACCGGTACGGTTGCCGTTAAAAAAATAGGTAACGTGGCCGTACTTTTGGGTTTCGGAGATCGCCAGGGTCCGTATTCCGGTGGCGGCCAGGTATTCCCCCATGGTCCGGTCAATGGCGGGGGGGCTCACCAGGTACCGTTTGGGTACGTGGGTGTCCCCGTCGTATTCCATCATCCCCGCGTAACAGACCTTTGGCCGGCGGCCCCGGTCAAAGCGGTCGAAACGGTCTTCCTCAAAGGCAGCGGTGATCTCCAGGGACCGATCCCCCCGGAAGTTGAAATAAACCACCGAATCCCCGTCCTCGATAGTACCGATGGGTTTACCCCCTTCCGCAACAACAAATTCCTTGAGGTCCTGATCGATGATACCGGGGATCTCCCTGCGGTAGGTTTCCACCGCTTCCCGGGCGCCGGCAAATTGCCGCCCTTCCCCATGGACATGGATTTTCCAGCCCCGTTCCACCATGGCCCAGTCCGCGCCGTAACGATCCATGGTGATCCACATCCGGCCGCCCCCGGAGCCGATCCGGGCGTCCAGGCCGCCGGTACTTTCTTCTTTTAAAAACGCCTCAAAGGGGTCCACATAGTCCAGGGCGCTGGTGGCCCCCACGTCCCGACCGTCGAAAAGCACGTGGACCCGGATCCGCTTGACCCCCTCTTTTTTCGCCTGCCGGATCATGGCCTTGAGGTGGTCCAGGTGGCTGTGGACATTGCCGTCGGAGAAAAGGCCGATAAAGTGAAGGGTGGGGGGCCGGGGCGTTTCCGCACCTCCGGTAAGGGGGGCGATGATCTCCTTCCAGGCCCGGCCCTGGAACAGGGCGCCGGTTTCGATGGCGGAGGAAACCAGGGCGGCCCCCTGGTTAAAAACCCTGCCGCAGCCCATGGCGTTGTGGCCCACCTCGCTGTTGCCCATATCTTCATCCGAGGGGAGCCCCACCGCCTTTCCGTGGGCCTTTAACTTGACCGCCGGGCTTTTTGCCGTAATCGCCGTGAGATTATACATTTTGGAATCGGCAACCGCATCGCCTTCCCGATATTTACCGTACCCGACGCCATCCATGATAACCAAAAGGACCGGACCGCGCCGTCCTTTCCAGGACGGATCTTTTTTAAGGGCTTCTACCATAAGAACTCCTTTACTCGTTACGCCGGGCTTTTGGAACCCTTCCCGGCTTGGTTCTTCAAATAGACTGGTTCGACAACCCGGTTGGTTGTCT
>JAITKD010000238.1 GCA_031278575.1 Spirochaetaceae bacterium
ACCGATTCCCGCATCCTGTCCATGGCGGGCCGTATTATCCCTTCGGGAACTTCAACCCGTCGTCCCCGGAGAATCCCCCCGGAAATCCTCATGGTTTATTTAAAATCCTTAAGCAGCTCTATAAGCTCATCGGAACCGACCACCAGGTTATCCGTTGTTTTGCCGGATTCCTTCATGGATTCGTCAATGGATTTTCGTCTGGTCAGGGATTGTTTTTGCAGGATAGTTATTTTTTCATAAATCACCGGGAACTTTACTCCGAAAATATTTCCGGAACCCGCGGCCAACTCTGACAGGACCTTCCCAAATTGATATTCGGTTTTAGAGAGATTATAAAGCTGTTCATCCCGTTCGATAAGCCATCTGTTTTCAAGCAAATTCCCTAAAAGAATCTCCAGGGTACGATCGATAAAATCCACATCATCCATGGTTATTTCCAAGAAAAGATCGGGATCTACGTCAAGGCTGAACATATCCTGAATCATCCGGATACGTATAGCGAGTAATAAGATGTTACCTTCAAAATTAATATGTTTAACCATAATATTCTATAATAGAATATCGGTTAAATTTTTTTAAAACAAAGGAGGTTTTTTTTAAAACCTCAAATTTTGAAAAAACTTTTTCAAGGGAAACCCGGTAACGCGGGATGCCGGGCCCTCGTTAACCGTTTTCTTTCACCGTTACCCCCATGACGGCCGCGAAAACCGTGTTTCCGACGATCATTCATCGGACGGGCCTGTTGGGGTTGGATTTTTGACGATTCACCGCGTTATTGACTATTTTTTTATTTTTTTCTATTCTTAATACGTATAAAACAATCATTTTGGGGGTTTGTATGAAAATAGCGATTAACGGTTTTGGTCGTATTGGCCGCCTTGTGTTTCAATCTATTGTAGATCAGGGACTCTTGGGCAAGGAAATTGATGTGGCAGCGGTAACCGATATTTCCACCGATGCGAAATATTTTGCCTATCAGCTTAAATATGACTCTACCCAGGGCCGGATGAAAGCGGATATTTCTACTAAAAAGAGTGATCCTTCCCAGGCGGAAGATGATGTTTTGGTGGTAAACGGTCATTCGATCCGGTGTGTTATGGCGGAAAGGGAACTGAAAAACCTGCCCTGGGGCAAACTGGGGGTTGAATACGTGATCGAATCCACCGGTCTTTTCGCGGATGACAAGGCCTTTGGGCACTTGGAAGCGGGGGCGAAAAAGGTGATTATTTCCGCTCCCGCCAAGGGTAAAGAAAAAAAGATACCTACCTTTGTGATGGGGGTAAACCAGGATAAATACGATCCTGCCAACGACCATGTGGTTTCCAACGCCAGTTGTACCACCAATTGTCTGGCCCCGGTGGTGTATGTTATTCAAAAGGAAGGCATCGGTATTGAAAAGGGGTTGATGACCACCATCCACTCCTACACCGCTACCCAAAAAACCGTGGACGGGGTCTCCAAAAAGGACTGGCGGGGAGGCCGGGCGGCGGCGATAAATATCATTCCTTCCACTACCGGCGCCGCCAAAGCCGTGGGTGAAGTCCTTCCCGAAACCAAGGGTAAACTCACCGGTATGTCATTCCGGATTCCCAGCCCCACGGTCTCCGTGGTGGACCTGACCTTTACCGCCGGCAAGGATACCTCCATTGAAGAGCTGGACGGTCTTTTAAAAAAAGCCTCCGAATCATACCTCAAGAATATCCTGGGGTACTGTAATGAAGAGGTGGTTTCCACCGATTTTGTCCATGATGCCCGTTCTTCTATTTATGACAGCCTTGCCACGTTGCAGAACAACCTCCCCGGGGAAAAACGATTTTTCAAGATCGTTTCCTGGTATGACAATGAATGGGGCTATTCAAACCGGGTGGTAGATCTCCTCAAATACATGGCAAGCAAAAAGTAACGGGTTTTTTGTATTAAAAAGAAACCGCAAAAACGCGAAGTTAAAGCCGTTCTGTGGCACAAAAGCGGAGTACACAAGGGGGGATATGGGTAATACTTTGCGGACCGGAGAATAAACTTTGTGTTTTCTGCGGTTTTTCTTTGAAAAGAGAAGGAGTATCAAAATGATAAAAACCGTAAAAGACGTGGATCTCGCGGGTAAACGGATCATCATGCGGGTGGATTTTAATGTGCCCATGAAGGACGGGGTGGTACAGGACGACACCCGTATTATCGCGGCAATTCCGACTATAAAATATATCCTGGATCAGGGGGTAAAAACCTTGACCCTGATGAGCCATCTGGGGGATCCCGCCAAGGATGCCAAAAAAGCCCGGGAGAAGGCTGAAAAAGACGGAAAGACCTTTGACGAAGCCGCCTACATCAAGGGCAAACACCGGATCGCCCCGGTGGCGGCCTACCTTGAAAAAAAACTGGGGAAACCCGTGATATTTGCCGGGGAAGATTCGGATTACGGCAAAAAGGCTTTTATTGATTCCCAAAAACCCGGATCCATTATTATGCTGGAAAACACCCGGTTCCATAAGGAAGAAACCGCCAAGGAAGCGGAGGAGCGGGATAAACTCGCCCGGGAGCTTGCGTCCTACGGTGATGTCTTTGTCAACGATGCCTTTGGTACCGCCCACCGGGATCACGCCTCCACCGCGTCCATCGCGAAATTCGTCCCGGTCTCGGTGGCGGGGTTCCTCATGGAAAAAGAAGTGAATTACCTGGAACCCATCGTAACGAGTCCGCAAAAGCCCCTGGCGGCCATCATCGGGGGCGCCAAGGTTTCCTCCAAAATCGCGGTACTGGAAAGCCTCCTCAAAAACGCCGCGGCCCTGGTTATCGGCGGGGGAATGGCCTATACCTTCCTCAAAGCCCAGGGCCATAAGGTGGGGAAGTCCCTGGTGGAGGATGATCAACTGGATACGGCGAAGAAGATCCTGGAAACCGCCCGGAAAGCGGGGGCCGGGATTATCCTGCCCCTGGATCATGTGGGCTCCGAAACCTTTGACGCCGGGGCAAAACCGGTTGCCGTCGATGGGATTGATATTCCCGATAATCTTATGGGTATGGATGTGGGACCCAAAACGCTGGCTAAATACCGGGAAGTCCTGGAAAAGGCCAAGACCATAGTCTGGAACGGTCCGGTGGGGGTCTTTGAATTTGACAATTTTGCCAAGGGCACCGAAGAGGTGGCAAAACTGGTGGCGGAGGCTACCGGTAAAGGGGCTGTTACCGTGGTAGGCGGCGGCGATTCGGTGGCGGCGGTAAATAAATTCGGCCTTGCATCCCGGATGAGCCACGTTTCTACCGGCGGCGGCGCATCCTTGGAACTGCTGGAGGGGAAAAAACTCCCCGGAATCGAAGTTACAAGAAAAGAGGAGTGAACCCATGAGAAACTACTACATTGCCGGTAACTGGAAGATGCACAAAACCCGGGCCGAGGCGGCGGAACTTGCCAAAGCCCTGGCGGCTCAGCTCAAAGACGGGAAACACAAGTACCTCGTGGCCCCGACCTTTACGAGCCTGGAAACCGTGGGGGCCCTTATTAAGGGGAGTAATATCCTTCTAGGGGCTCAGAACTGCGCCCCCGAGGAACAGGGAGCCCATACCGGGGAGGTTTCGGTATTACAGCTCAAGGACCTGGGGGTCCACACGGTGATTTTAGGCCACAGCGAGCGGCGGCATATCTATAAAGAAGATGACGAGCTTATCAACAAAAAGGTAAAACTCGTCCTTAAACACGGCCTGGAGGTGATCCTCTGCGTTGGGGAACTTTTGGAAGAGCGGGAGGCCCGCAAGGCGGAAGCGGTCTGTGAGACCCAAATCGTTAAGGGCCTTGCGGGGGTTGCCGCCGCGGATCTGGGGCGGATCACCATCGCCTATGAGCCCGTGTGGGCCATAGGTACCGGTAAAACCGCCACCCCGGAAGACGCCGATGCGATCCATGCCTATATCAGGAAGGTAGTAGAAAAACGCTACGGCGCCGGCGCCGCCGCGGACCTTATCATCCAATACGGCGGTTCGGTAAAGCCGGAAAATGCCGCCCAGCTTATGGCCAAGGAAAACATCGACGGCGCCCTGGTGGGCGGCGCGGCCCTCAAGGCCGATACCTTTGTGCCCATTGCAAAGTTCGGGTGATTTTACCGGTGAGGCGGTTTCAAAACCCGATGGTCCGTAGGATCATGATGAAACCGCCATTTTAAAGCGGGCTTAGGCCTTTTTCAATTTGATTGTTTTTTTTGAAAGGAATAGCGTATGATTCGTACCCTGACGGCTTCTACGGAAAACATCGACGATCCGGCGGCAGCCCTGGATGAAATAAGGGGGCAGCTTGATCTGAACCATAAATTGCTTAAAAATTCGGTTGGCATTGTTGCGTGCCACTACGAATTTGTACTTTCCGGTACCGCTAAGGTTATCAGTGAAAATCTCCCCTTTGATATTGCCGGTACCATCTCTTCGTTACAGGCGGTCAACAATGCCAAGGGCGCCCTGTTGTTCACGTTGATGGTGTTTACCAGTGACGACGTATCCTTTAAGACTGCCGTAACCCCCTCCCTCAAGGAAGATCCCGGGGAAAAAATCGCCGATACCTATCGAGCGGCAGCCGCGGATCGGAAAGAAAAACCCTCCCTGATCTTTGCCTTTGCCTCGTTTATGTTGGAAAATTCCGGGGATGAGTATGTTCAGGTTCTCTCGGAGGCTTCCGGGGGCATACCCTGTTTTGGGACCCTGGCGGTGGACGATACCTCGGATTTTCGGGAATGTTATATGTTGTACCGGGGGGAACATTACCTGGATAAGATGTCTCTGATCCTCGTATACGGCGATATAAACCCCAAGTTTTATTTAGCCACTATTTCGAAAAACAAACTCCTGGATCGGGCCGCCTTGGTAACCTCCTCGGAGGGGCATATTCTTAAAGAAGTAAACGGCCGGCCCGTGGTGGAGTACTTTGAGGACATGGGGCTTGCCAAGGCCGTTGAGACCAGTTATGACATGACCTCCCTGCCCTTTATGTTGGACTATGGGGACGGTACGCCGCCGGTATCCAAGGTTTTTATCAGCCTCAATGAACAAAAACACGCCATCTGCGCCGGGGCTATGCCCGAAGGTTCTACCATGTATATGGGGGTATTTGACAAAAATGATGTGATCTTTACTTCGGGGAACCTCATCAAACAGGCCCTGCGGGAAATGGCGAATCCATCGGTCATCATCGGTTATTCCTGTATATCCCGGAGCATGACCTTGGGCAGTGATATATTTGCGGAAATTGACTGTGTCCTGAAAGAAATCGGTCCAAAAGTACCGGTTTTTTTAGCCTATTCGGGGGGTGAGATGTGTCCCACCCAAATTAATCCCCAGGCAGCTATAAACCGTTTTCATAATAACACGTTTATTCTTTGCGTTTTTTAGGAGGAGGAGCTTTGTGTTATCCTCTCATGGCGGGACGGATCTTTTAGAAGAAGAGGTAAAAAAGCTAAAACTCCAAAATTCAAAATTAAGCCGGGAATTGAGAATAACCCGGAATTTTCTTGATAAGGTCGGTAAAACCATAGAGGCCAAAGAAACCCTGGGGGCCATGTTAACCGCGGCAAACGCAAAGCAGCGGACCTATACCGATATATTGCTGGAAAGAAGCCCCAATATTATCATGCTTTTTGATGATGCCGGCCGGTTGGTATTGAGTACCAAAATGTTTTTGACCCTCACCGGTACCCATAATTTTGACATTATTAAAAACAAGCCCTACCGTGAGCTGTTTTCCCCCTATTTTGACGCAAACTCATTGCGGGATTTTGAGGATGCCGTCGGGGTGGTGGCCGCGTCCCAGGAAACCCTTACCCTGAACAAATGGATCGATTTTGGCCGCCAGGGGGAACCCCGATACTATTCTATTGAGCTTATGGGTATCGGCGGCGCCAAGGGGGCGGATGCGGGTATCACCGCAGGGGTGTTGGTGGTATTTATAGACTTTACCGACTTCCTGAGGGAAAAAGAGCGGGCTGAAGCCGCCAGCAGCGCCAAATCCAACTTTCTTGCCATCATGTCCCACGAAATCAGGACCCCTATGAATGCCATCCTGGGACTCAATGAACTTTTAAGCCGAAGTAACCTGGACACAATCCAGCGTAAATACCTTCAGGATATCAAAAAAGCCGCTCAATCCTTGTTGACCATCATAAACGATATCCTTGATTTTTCAAAAATCGAGGCCGGAAAGATGGATATCATCAATGCCGATTACCACCTGTTATCCCTCCTGGATAACCTTCGGGTGATGTTTGATATCTTGTTTAAAGAAAAAAAACTGGGTTTCAATTTTTATGTGGATGAAAGCATTCCCGCCATGGTTTACGGTGATGAAAACCGGCTGCGGCAGGTATTGACCAATCTTCTCTCCAACGCGATGAAATATACCTATGAAGGGCGGGTTGATTTTTCCGCGCGGTTATTATCCGCGGGGGTTCTCCGGTTCGACATCAAAGATTCCGGGATAGGGATCCGCAAGGAGGATTCGGTAAAACTCTTTCAACCCTTTGAGCAACTGGATACCCGGAAAAACCGGAACGTGGTGGGTACCGGCCTGGGGCTTGCGATCTGCTACCGTCTCTGTCAGCTCATGGGGGGGGATCTTTGGCTTGAAAGCGAATACGGTAAAGGTTCTACCTTTACCGTCGCCATCCCCTATAACGAGGCCCGGGGAAGCGTCGAAGATACCGGTCCCGATGAAGTTAAGGAATTTTCCGCCCCCGGCGCCAAGATCCTGGTGGTGGACGATATTGAGATTAACCTGGATGTGGCCGAAGCGATGCTTGCCAGTTTTGACATTACCGCGGATCTGGCCGAAAAGGGTATTACCGCCATTGAATTGGTACAAAAATTCTCCTACGATATGGTCTTTATGGACCACATGATGCCTGAGATGGATGGTATTGAAACTACCAAACGGATTCGGGAATTGGGAGGACCTTTTAAAAAGCTTCCGATTATCGCCCTTACCGCCAATGTTATCAATGGGGCGGAAGCCATGTTTTTAGAAAATCAGTTTGACGATTTTTTATCAAAACCAATTGATCTCGATTCCCTAAATCATTGCCTGCGTAAATGGCTGCCGGAACAAAAAATTCACGAAAAAACCGAATCAGCCGGCGCGCCGCTCAAATGACCTGCCTTCCAGGAAAAAACGCGGGGGATACGGAACCTCAGCCCAATGGGAGGGTACCGGAAAAAAGCGCTTCCAAAAAGGCGGCGGCCCCCTCCTCGGCGTCGGAGCCGATTCGGAAATCCGCGGCGGCCAGGACCTGGGCCTTGGCGTTGGCCGGGGCGGCGGAAAAACCCGCGGCCTCAAAGAGGGGGAGGTCGTTTTCCCCATCCCCCAGGGCGATAAGTTCCTCGGGACTAAGCCCCAGATGGTCCATGGCCAATTTGAGGCCCCGGCCCTTGGAAACCCCCGGCGACATCACCTCCAAAAAGGTACCATAGGTCCGGGTCATATAGATCCGCCCGCCGAATTGTTCGGACAAAATGGGCCTGATGATATCCTGTTGGGCGGGTCCGGCGATAAACATACTCTTAATACAACCCGTACACCCCGGATCCGCCAGAGCTTCCTTTAGATCCCCAATGACCGTATCTACGCCGGTATGGTTCCGGTACAGAGCGGTTTCTTCGGACCGGTATTCGGCCATCAGCAGGTCCGCCGGCCGTTCCCGGGTACCGGGAAAATAGATCTGGCAATAAACCCCCAATTTACGGGAAAGATCCACGCAGAAATTCGCCGCGGCCTTGTCCAATAGGGTCTGACTCAGGACCGTCCTTCCGGGCATATCCATCACCTTGGCCCCGTTAAAATATACCATGGGCCCCCGGGCGCCGAGGACGGCCCGGTACGGTTCGGCCCCTTCGAGGGACCGGCCGGTACAGAAAATCAGCCCTATGCCCCGGTTTAAACAATCCTTGAGGACCCGGAGGGTGCGATCGCCGAGACGGGCATCCGGGGTCAGGACGGTTCCGTCCAAATCCATGGCCAGGGCCTTGATCCTGCGGGGATCGATTTTTTTCGTGTTTCGCATGTTATGAATTTACTGTACTTTTAAACTTTCTCATAGACCCAAAAGATTTTTTCTTATATAGTATTTTTATGAAAATAAAACGGAGTTGGCTTCTCAGGATAATCATAGGAATAGGGGGATTTATTATCGTATACAGCCTCCTCCGGCATTTTACCGGGATCAGCCTGGGGGATACGGCGGAAAAATATATGTTCGATGCCTTCACCTTCCTCGCCTTGGGAATTTTTTTGTATAACCGAAAGCTTGCCGCCGAGGAGGCCCGGGAAAAAAAGACGGAAGAGCAAAAGCCCCAAGCCTGAACCGTTGTTCCAATATTGCTATTGAGGAGATATACCATGAGGTATAATCGGTGAGCAAAAAAATCATAACCGGGGCGATCTTGCTGCTGTTTTCCCTGGGGTTCCTTTTTGCCCGGGATGTGGAAGTTTCCGTGGAAGACGCGGATCTGGATATGCCCCTGGAGGGGGCGGTGATCCTGTCCTGGGACGGGACTGAATACACCGGTAACGAAGAAGGCCGGGTTATGGTGGCGGTTCCCGACGACCGTCCGGTGGTATTGGTCATCCGGTATCCCGGTTATGAAACCCGGCGGCTGACCATACCCCGCACCGGGGATCGGTTTACCGTCGCCTTGCGCCTGGGCGGAGACATCCTGGAAAGCCGGGAACTGGTCATAGAAGCCCGGCGGCCCGGGACCAGTGAAACCAGAAGCGGCCGCAGCGTAGCCATCACCGGGGAAACCTTATCCCGAACCGCGGAAATTGGGATTGTCGAAGACGTGATGACCTCAATCAAACTCCTCCCCGGGGTGGGATATACCGGTTCCTTTAACGCCATGCCCTCCATCCGGGGGGGAGAGCCCGGGGATCTTATGGCGGTCCTCGACGGGTTTTATATCAGCCAGCCCTATCACTGGAACGGGGTGGTTTCGATCTTTGATCCCAAAATGGTAGCGAGCGCCCAGCTTTCCCATGGGGTGTTTTCGTCCCGGTACGGCCATACCATATCGGGACTGCTGGAGATAAATTCCAAACAGCCCTCCCCGGTGGAAACGGAGCTGGATATGGGTATTTCCACCAGCGCGGCCAATCTGAACCTGTCCGTTCCCCTTTGGGGTAAGGGCGGGGTCATGTTTATGGGAAAGGTTACTTATTGGGACCCTTTTATATGGCTGGCAAAACAATTTGTCGCCGATGTACGATTTGTCCGGGTGGCTCCTTATATACGCAGTACCGCCCTGACGGGGAATTACCGTTTGGCGCCGGAACTGGAATTAACCGCCAGCGGTTTTTTTGGCGTTGACGGGGTGGGGGCCTTTTACCATAATTATTCCGGTTATACGAGTCTTACCAGTACCAGCGATATGAGTTTTGACTGGATAAACCGGCTCGGGTTTCTTAATATGGGCTTTACCTACAATCCCCGGCCGGCCATGATGCTCAAGGCAAACGCCGGGGCGGGATTTTTTCAGTCCGATACGGCCGGATATATAGCCAATAATGTTTTTATGTATTATTCCGAGGAATTTAAAAAGAACTATCATATTACCGATGATTATTATAATATCGACCGCTTGCAGCACATGTCCCTTACCACCACCACCGCCAACTTTCAGGGCCGGGTAGATTTTGATTGGGAACTGGGCCATGGGTTCCTTTTTGCCGCCGGGGCCCAGGAACTGTACTCCCAGTGGATTCAAGAGGAAAATTCCCAGTTTTTTGTGGAATTCAGCAAAGAATTATTGGAACAAATGGGGATATCCTATCCGAATGTACCCTCCGGGGGGTACATCACGTTTTTGAACCAAATCCCCATTAGTGTCCATAACCACGGTTTAACCACCTCCGCCTATACCCTTCTGGAATATTCCGGTCCCCGCAGGATCTTTGGGGCGGAACTGGGACTCCGGGTGGATCACCTCTATTTTATGGGCCGGGATTTTACCATCCAAACCATACCGGCCCTTAATCCCCGGCTGAACCTGGATTTTAACGTCCTTAAAGACAAGGGGCCCCTGGATTCCCTGAGTTTTACCCTGGGAACCGGGCTTTTTTCATCCCAAAACGAGTTAATTTCTTTTATTCAGGCCCAGAACCGCATAAGCGATTTTGAATTGAAGCAGAACCGTTCCTGGACCAGCATCGCCGGAACCAAAATTGATTTACAAGAGGGATTTACCTTTACCCTGGAAGGGTATTTTAAATATGTCTTTGACCTGGCCTATGAGGGGTTGGCACTGATCCCCACCGAGACCCAAACAGCGGGTTATTTTGACGGGGAAGGTTTTATTTGGGGTTTTGATATGATGTTCCAAAAATTAGAATCCCGGTTCTGGGACGGGTGGATTTCCTATTCCTTTGTATATGCCCGTTACCGGAACCCTTCCGCCAAACCCGGCGAATGGATCTCCGGGGCCAACGTGAACGGCGACTGGTATTACCCCTCCTTTCACCGGTTCCATACCCTCAACCTGGTGCTGAACATCAAACCGGTACGGTTTGTCAATATCGCTTTCCGTTTTGGGTTAGCCAGCGGCGTTCCCCGATCCGATACGGGCAGGATCCGCGTTGCTCCCCTGTTGCTGGAGGACGGTAAAACCCTGGTGGAGGTATACAAACGGGGGACCCGTTATTCGGATACCAACCGGATGCCCTGGGCCATACCCCTGGATATAAAATTATCCTGGTTTTTCTTTAATTCCCGGAATAGGGTTCAGGGGGAGGCCTATTTGGGTCTTGAAAATCTGCAGACCCTTTTTTACAAACCCAAAGGGAATACCACCTTCAACCGGTACACCGGTAAGGAAGAAGCGGGGAGCAGTACCGCAATCTATAATTTGCCCATACCCATGATTTCTTTTGGGTTTAAATGGAGTTATTAAGGAACCGGAATGAGGAGAAAAAAATCGAGGAATAAAAACCATTCCCTTCCCCTGCTGATTACGCTGGGATTGGCGGTCCTCTGTTCCGGGTGTTCCAGTTTGGTAAACCTGGGGGGCCGGGCCTTGGACGGGTCGGCCTTTAGGGAAAAAACCCGAGCCCGGTACCGCAGCCTTTCAACGGGATTTCCGGGGGAAATTGAGGTTCGGGAAGTCCAGGTTGAAGGGGGCGATCCCTGCCTCGCCATTTCTCCCGGACTGATTCCGGCCCTGATTTTTATGGGGTCTGTCCCCGAAACGGGGGAATTCCGCCTTGATTCCCTGCGATTCCTCTCTTCCAACCTCACGGGGTGGAACGAATTTACCCGGGGACTCTCCGGGGGCGGTGTTTTTAGGGTCGAGGGGAACCGGGCAACCCTGAGGCTGGAGGGCCCCGTGGAACCCCTGGACATAACCGGGGGGAAGATCCGGCAGAAAGACACCCGGATTATTGGGGATCAGGCCCTCCAGGCCCTGCGTAACCGGGAGGAACGGATCGCGGCCCTTATCCAGTGGATGTACTCCCGGGAAACGGTCCCGGTCTTTACCGGCCAGGGGGCTTTTGAAAAATACTGGAAGCCCGTCCTGTTTCCCGAACTGGTCTCTCCGGAGAAACGCCCCAAGACCTGGAACGAAACCGGGGCGGTATGGACCAAGGCCGAAGACATCCGGTGGAATGTAACCTATACCGAATCCCTTTTCCCTGAGGAATTGTATAATCTGCGGAATTCGGGTACCCTTCTTCGGGATTGGGAAGAGGCCGCTGCCTGGATATATCTGGAATACGAATGGGATCGAATCGTAATGTTTTTTGGTGAAGAAATTCAACTTATAAAAGTCAAGTGAGGTATCTATGAATAGCGAACCGGGAGGGTTTTCGTTATTAACCTTTTTTCAGATGGGGGGCATTTTTATGTGGCCCCTTTTGGCCTTTTCCATTGCCACCATCGCCATTGCCCTGGAACGGGCTGTCTACGTATTGTATCATAACCTGCGGGTAGAGGACCTTAAAACGCGGGTAGAGACGTATATCAAAACCGGGGATATTCCCGGGGCGCGGGATTATTTGATGGCCCTGACCAAACGCCGGATCGGCGCCCGGATCCTCCTGACCCTGGTGAACCGGTCCCGGCTTTCCGAACATCTCATGGAACGGGCGGTAGAAACCGAGGCCCTGAACTGCATCAATTCCCTGGAAAACGGTTTCAACTTCCTCACCGCCCTGGGCTCCCTCTCCCCCCTGACCGGCTTCCTGGGTACGGTGTCGGGGATGATCGGGGCCTTTAAATCCATCGCCGAGGCCACCGAGGTAAACGCCCAAATTGTAGCCAACGGTATTTACGAGGCCTTGATCACCACGGTTTTCGGCCTGATCATCGCCATCATCGCCATGGTAGCCCATTCCCTGCTTACCCATGTGGTGGATAAGTTTACCGCGGAGGTAGAAGCGGCCTGTTCGGAACTTATCACGGAATTGGCCATAGCCCATAGCGGCGCCGAAATCCCGCCAATGCCGGAACCCGGCGCCGTCACCGGATAAACCCATGACGCTCCGCCGGCGGAAAAAAGATACCCATGAAGACTCAAGCGCCTTAAGTGATTTGGCCTTCCTTTTGATCATTTATTTTATCGTCATCGCCGGTTTTAATGTTAATAAGGGGTTTTTAATGAACCTTCCGGCCCGGGATTCCACCCGGTTCATCCTCAAGGAGGATCTTTTACGGTATGAACTGGACGGGTCCGGCCGGCTGCTGCTCCAGGGTAACGTCAGGGACATTGCCGCGGTGGAACAGGAAATCCGATCCGCCCTGGGAACCAACCCCAACCTGGCGGTGGTCCTTACGGTGGATCCCCAAACCCCCTGGCAAAGGGTGGTTTCTTTTGTGGAATTGGCCCAAAAGCTCCAGGTGGATTCTTTTTCTTTTACCATGAAGGATGAAAATGCTCAGGAACCATAAAAGTGAAAATTAACCGGACGAAAAAAAAATTAATCGTACCCCTAAACGCCATGTCCGATGTGGCTTTCCTCCTCCTCATCTTTATCATGTTGGTATCCCTTATAAACTACCGCAAGGAGGTGAAGATCGCCTATCCCGAAGGGGAGTCCGCTAAAAAAGTGAGCGCCGAAAAAAACCTGGAGATCTGGGTAGATCGGCGGGGTTCCGTTTATCTGGACGGCACCCCCTGCGGTCTTGGGGAAGTGGAGATCGCCGTGGAAGAACGCTACCGGAACGCCCCGGACACCCGGATTCACCTCATCGCCGACCGGGACACCCCCTTTGTACATATTAACCGGGTCCTAAAAATTTTACAGATCCTCCAGTACCGGGTGGTGAGTTTTGTGGTGAAAGATGCTTAAACCCAGCATCCTCCGCCTGCTCTTGTTTTGTTTCGTCGCCGCTGTCCACGGGGTGGTACTTTTCTGTTGGGTGATCTACATCGAACCTTCCCTGAACGACCCGGAACCACCCCTCTCGGTGATGAAACTGGTGGATATTCAGGAGGAGATCCCCCTCCCCCCCCCACCGCCGCCCCCGCCCCCGGAAACTCCGCCGCCGGCCGCCGAAAACGCGGTGGAAACCATCGCGGAAAATATGACCGTGGTGGAAGAGGTGCCGGAGGAACAAATCCTGGCGGCGCCCGGTACCATGACCGCCCCGGTTCCCGCCCCGGAGCCGGAAACCTATCTGGCTCAGAACAAAATCTCCAAGGTACCGGTATTTTCCGAAGGAGCCATCAAAAAAGTCCTGACCTATCCCCCTATTGCCCAGCGATCGGGGATCGAAGGATCGGTGATTTTAGAACTTTTTATTGACCGCGAAGGGGTAGTCCAGCGGGTTATCATCCTCAGAGAAACCCCCGCCGGCCGGGGTTTTGGGGAAGCCGCGGCCAAGGCTTTTCAGGGCCAACGCTGTACCCCGGCGGAATCCAACGGCATTCCCGTGGCGGTCCGCTACCGTTACCCGGTCCGGTTTACCCTCACGTCACCTTAGCGCCCGTAACGCGACGCGTACAAAAAATTGGTATTAAACCTGAGAAGGCGCCCGCCGGCTCGCGGGGGCGCTCAGGAGACCGCATCGGGCCACCGGTCCGCGCTCTGCTCCGCGGAGGCTCAGGCGCCGCCGCGGTCTATCAAATTTCCGGCAGCGGAGCGACCAAAATTTCCATAACCCGGTGGCGGAGGGTCTTTAAAACTTTTACCGAAAGATCCTGAAACACAAAATGATCCCCTTCCCGGGGCGCCCCCTCCAGGTTTTCAATCACCCAGCCGCCCACGGTCAAGGCTCCGGGCTTTCCCTCCCCTTCATTGAGGGAAAAAAAATCAAAAAACTCTTTTAACCCCGTATTGCCAAGAATTTTATACCCCCCCCCTTCCAGGGGGATAATGTTGGTAACCACCTTTTCATGTTCATCCCATATTTCACCGACCAATTCTTCCATAATGTCTTCTATGGTGATAATCCCCATGGTCCCGCCGAATTCATCCACCAGGACCGCCATGTGGGACTTTTTTTCCTGGAGGATTTTGAGGAGCCCTGAAATTTTCATGGATTTGGTGATAAATACCGCGGGTTTGACAATCTGGTCCAGGGGGCGCTTTTGATTAATCACCTGGTAGAGAAAATCCTTTAATAAAATAACCCCGGTAATATTATCTATGGATTCCTTAAAAACCGGCAGCCGGGAATATCCTGAATCAAAAAATTTCTGTTTGATGGATTCGGTAGAATCCGCGAGGGATACCGCGGCCACATCCACCCGGGGGGTATAAATATCGTTGGCGGTAAGATCGTCAAACTCAATGGCCTGGCGGATCATGTCTTCTTCCCCCTTGTTAATACCCCCCTCTTGCCGCACCTCCTCCACAAAGGTGAGGAGTTCCGCTTCGGTCACGGAACGGTCCGAACGGATCCTGAAAATTCTGAGAATAAATTGTTTCCAATAGGTAATCAGCCGGTTTATGGGCGAAAAAACAATCAGTAACCCCCGTAACAGGGGGGCGGAAAACATGGCAAATTTTTCGGGGTCTTCTTTCGCCAGGGTTTTGGGGGAAATTTCGCCGAAGAGGAGGACCAGTACGGTCATCACCAGGGTTGCCAGGCTGACCCCGGGATTGCCGAAAAAGCCGACAAATAACACCGTGGCTAAGGCGGAAGAGCTGATATTGACGATATTATTTCCGATAAGTACCGTAGACAAAAGGCGGTCATAATTTTCCGACAGCCTAAGGACCAGGGCCGCCCGTTTATTACCCTGCGCCGCCAGGTTTTTTATTTTTATCCGGTTTAACGATGAAAAGGCGGTTTCGCTGGCGGAAAAAAAAGCGGAACCCATGAGCAATAAGCCGAGGGAAATAATAATGCCAATATTAAAAGAATCCATGTGTCTTTTATATATTTATACGATTTTGACCTCCCTGTAAATATATCCTGCCGGGTGTTGAAAATAAGGAATAGAAAAAAGGAAAGAATACCCTTGATAAGTTAGCGGCCCCCGATAGCTCGCCTTTCGATCCTTGCCAACAGGCACCGGAAAACCGGGATGTTTTATAGTTTTGGAAATTGATAGACCCCCTCTTCCTCGGCAACCATGGAGTCCTTCTCCAGGTTTTTCAGAGCTCTATAGAGTTCTTCCTGTTTAATTCCGGTTTGTTTGAAAAGCTCATCGGCGGTAGCAGGTCCTTGAGAAATCAGGCTCTTGATGATATGTCCCCGAATCTGCCGGAATGAACCCTTAAAGGGGCTTTGCCTCGTGTAATGGGCGCTTTTCCTCCCGGGGTTTACCGTTACCTTCTTCAAGGCCGCCCCATAATCCATGAGGGCCCAATACCAGCGGCGGGGATTTTTTTCGTCAAGCGCTTCTTTTAGAATGGGAAATAGTTCTCTGTCCTTTACCTCCCGCTGATTATGAAAAAAGAAATGGAGTACTGAAGCGCGGATATTGGTTTCAATAAATACCGAAGGATAATTATACCCAAAACAAGCAATAGCCCCGGCGGTATAGGCTCCGATACCCGGAAGGGGAAGCAGGAGGGCCGGAGTTTCCGGTACCTTACCGTCGTATTTTTTTGTAATAAGCCGGGCGCATTCTATAATAAACCGTCCCCGGCGGTTATATCCCAGGCCGCTCCATTCCCTAAGGGCGTCTTCCAGGGACACCTTGGCCAGATCCTTTGGGGTCGGCCAAAGCCGCATCCACCGCTCCCAATAGGGTATTACCCGTTCAATCTGGGTCTGTTGAAGCATAAATTCGGAAACCATTACCCCCCAGGGCTGGGGATCCGCTCTCCAGGGAAAGGTTCTCCCCTGTTCTTCATAATAGGAATAGATTACTTCTTTAAATTCAGAAACAGACGGTGTTTGATTCATTATGATTCCTTTTGTTGTACCTTTGTTATGATCAACGCGGCAATCTCAGAAGGTTTCAAGTTATCCGTATCAATAATGAGATCCGCAAAGAAATAATTATCGTTATCAATGTTATAGATCCGTAAATACCGCTCCCGGTCCTGCCTATCCCTTTCTTCGGTAAAGGCGGCCACCGCTTCAAGGCTCCCGCCCTCCCGCCGCAGGATACGCCGCGCCCTGGTTATCGCCCCGGCGGTAAGGTATACCTTAATATCCGCCTCGGCCAGCATCCAGATAGCCAGCCGGGACCCCAGGACGCAGCCTCCGTCCTCCCTGGCTAATTTTACCTGACGGCTGTCCACCTCCCTGTCCCAGGAATCGTCCTTCGCGGCCAAGGACAATACCTCTTGCAAACTCAAACCCCGCTCCGCCGCCAAGGACCGGAAGGTAAAATTGATAAACCGAAGGCCCAAAGATTCGGCTACCAGTTTGCTTACGGTGGTATTTCCACAGCCGCTTTTCCCCGAAATCGCAATACGAATATCGTCTTTCATTCCACATTCCTTAACTGTTCCCGGATGTTTTCCAGGGCATCCTTCATATCTACCACCGCCCGGGTTACATCCAGATCCGGGGTTTTGGAACCTATGGTGTTTACCTCCCGGTTCATCTCCTGGCAGAGAAAATCAAGTTTTTTCCCCGGGCTGGGATTCCGTTCCGCTTCGGCCCTGAATTCAGACAAATGGGAACCAAGCCGGGAAATCTCCTCAGATATGGTATACTTCATAAGGAGAACCGCCGTCTCGGTGAGGATACGGTTTTCATCGATTTTATCACTAAAAATTTCGACAAAACGATTTCTTAGATTTTCCCGAATGGAGGTTTCCATAAGCGGGGCATGGGCGGCGGCGACCTGTACCGATGATTCAAGCATGGCGATATGCGAAAGGATATCAGCCAAGGTATGTTCCCCTTCCCGAATCCGTTCCTCATCAAAACAATCCACCGCCGCCTTGAGGCAGGGCTCGATATACTTCCAATTCCGTTCGTCATCCCGGTTCCGTTCTACCTCTAACACCCCTTCCATACCGAGCAGTACGGAAAGGGGCGGCTTTTCCCGGATCCCCAGGGTCCGGGCTAAAACCGAAATCGCGTTATCATAGGCCAGGGCCGCTTCCCGGTTTACGGATACGGAAATATCGGAATTGTACTCTTTAAAACGTATGTTGATCTCCACCTTTCCCCGTCTGCACCGGCTCGCCATATATTCCCGAACCTTGGGTTCCAGGGAGGAAAGATAGGGGGGGAGGTATATGAATAACTCCAAAAAGCGGCTGTTATAGCCCTTTATTTCTACCGAGAGGGAGACCCGCTCATCCTGCCGTTCCTTGTAGGCATACCCGGTCATGCTTTTCATCGGGCCGTTCCCCCGTAATAACCGGCCAGGGCTTTACCGAGTTTCCAGTTATCCCCCGCCCCCAGGGTAAGGAACAGATCCCCGGGCCTGAACATCCCTTTGAGCATTTCCACCGCATCCTCCGGTTCATCCACATAATATACCCCATCCCGCAGGGCGCGAGTTTTTTCAAATAAGGTACGTCCCGTAACGCCCCCCCGGTAGGATTCCCGGGCGGAGGCGTATATCTTATGGAGGATCACCACGTCCGCCTTTTCAAGGGAAGCGGCAAATTCGTCCGCGAGGGAAGCGGTCCGGGTATAGGTATGGGACATAAAACTCACGATAAGCCGGCGGTGGGGATAAAATTCCTTAAGCCCCTCCAGGGTGGTCCGCAGGGCCGTCGGGTGGTGCCCGTAGTCGTCCATAAAGAGGATCCCCCCGTATTCCCCCACAATTTCGGAACGCCGCCGGCTCCCCCGAAACGCTTCCAGGGCGGAACGGAGCTTTTCCTGTTTTTCCCCGGTCCAGCCCCCTTCGTTTTTTACCAGAGAATCGGTTAAGGCCAAGGCCGCCGTTGCGTCCAGGGCGCTGTGTCTGCCCGGAAGGCGGAGCAGCAGTTCCCCGGGGAATCCCCGGACCTTCACCCGGAGCCGTTCCCCGGAAACCTGAAAGGAACAGATGCCAAAATCCCCCGGGGCGGTAAATCCGTAGGGGACAAGCGCCACGCCCCTCCCCTCCCCGGCGATGCGCTCCGCTACTTCCCGTGCACCGGGATCATCGGCGCAATAAATGAGTTCCCCTCCCGGGGGGAGCAGCCGGACGTATTCGATAAAGGCGTCCCGGATAGACTCGTAGGTGGGATAAAAATCCTGATGATCCCCTTCCACACTGGTCAACACCACCCGCCGGGGATGGAAGGCGAGAAAATGTTTCCGGTATTCGCACGTCTCCGCCACAAAATATTTATTGCCCAAATTCAGGGTTGAACGTCCCCCAAAGGCGCTTACCGCGCTCCCCGCCAGGACCTGGGCGGGAAGTCCCACCCCCCGGATCAGGGCTCCGGCCATAGCAGTGGTAGTGGTCTTACCGTGAACCCCCGCAATACCCGAGGAATCGAACCCCGCGGAATAGGCCCCCAGGGCATCGGCGTATTTAAGCATGGGGATACCCCGGTTCCTGGCCTCCGCCATTTCGGGGTTGGTATCAACGGAATAGGCGGCGGAATATACCACCAGGTCTATTCCGCCTGGTATATGTTCCGGGGCAAAGGATTCGTGATAGGGGACGCCCAATTCTTTGAGGATCCCGTCGGTATAAAAAATTTCATCCTGGTCGGAACCGGAAACCTGGACCCCCGAATTCACCAATAATTCCGCCAAAGCGCACATTCCCGTCCCCTTGATACCGATAAAATAGACCTTCGCCCCGGGGACCAGTACCTTTTTTATATACATAACCCTATGGTACTCCAGGAACATTCCCTTTTTCAACCTATTCCGGATATATTCCGCCTTTACCCAGCGGGGCGATCCGGTAATTCCTCGGGCCATGTGATTCGGGATCGTAGAAAGAGATTCCCTGGGCCCTCAGGGCCAGGGCGGCGTCCCGAAATGATCCGCCCCCGTAGGTTGTATCGTTGAGGATGGCATACCCCAGCCAGGCCAGGTGGCAGCGGATCTGGTGCCGGAAGCCCCGGCGAATTCTCAGGCGGAAATACGTCCGGTCTTCCCGGGGACTCATCTCCAGGACCTCCGTTGTATAGGGCTTCCCCTGATCCAGGGCGATCTTTTTTTGAACTTTCCCGCCGCCGCCCGGTACTACCGGACGTACCTCCCGCCGGCCCGGTCCAAAGGGCCGAAAGGCGCTTTCTATGGTAAAGGGCGCGGGGCCGGGGATCACCGCCGGGGGAAATCCCGGCAGTTTCTCCCGGTTCCCCCGGGAAAGGGCGCCGTATTCCTTGGTGAATACGCCTTCCCGCTGCTGCCGGGTAAGGGCTTCCATGGCCCCTTGCGTTTTGGCAAAGAGCACCAGCCCGTGGGTCTCATAATCCAGCCGGTGGAGGATGCCCCCCTCATGGGGGTTTTTACCCCGGATCTCAAGTACCCCGGGGTAACCGCCGGCATACCAAAACAGCAGGATCCGGGCCGAAGGATCCCCGGCGCGCTCCTCCCCTTTCAGGGGGGCCGAATGCCATAGGGGGGGTTTATACACCACCGCATAGGCGGCGGTTTCTTCCAGCACATAGGGCTGCGCCGTTACCGGGGGAACAACCATAGTATCCTTACTTCCGGGTAAAAACCGGCCATACGCTTGCGGCTTTCCCAAAATTCAGCTTTGGGGAAAGCCGCTATCCCTTCCCTTGAAGTTTTCCGATGACTTCAAGAAACCGGGGCGGCAGGGGAGTCCGAAAAGTTTGGCACCCTTCTTTGCCGGGAAGACACAGGGCCAGGCTTTTGGCGTGGAGCATGAGCCCCGCCTGGGGGAATAGCTCATCCTTCACCCCGTACATAGGGTCCCCGAGGATCGGGCGGCCTAAATAAGCCATGTGTACCCGGAGCTGGTGGGTCCGTCCGGTTTTAGGCCGGAGGAGGACCAGGGAATAATTACGCCAGGACCGGACCACCCGGTAGCGGGTAAGGGCGATCTTTCCCCCGGCCTTGGGCACGGCAAAACGCCTCCGGTCCCGCTGATCCCGGGCTATACGGGTCTCAATGGTACCGGCATTTTCTTTAAACACCCCCCGGACTATGGCCCCGTAGCTTTTTTTTACCCGCCGGGACTTAAACTGATCCGCTAAAAAGGCCAGGGCCTCGTCGTCGTAGGCGGCGATCATAACCCCGGACGTATCCTTGTCCAGGCGGTGTACGATCCCCGGCCGGAACCCGCTCCCGCAGCCGCCCCGGCTCAACCTCCGGTACAAAAGCCCATTGGCCAGGGTCCCCGAGGCGTTTCCCGCGCCGGGGTGGACCACCAACCCCGGGGCCTTATTCAGCACCACCACCCGATCATCCTCATAGAGGATATCCAGGGGTATGTTTTCAGGAACCAGATCCGAGGGGGGCGGATCCGCCCAGAGGAGATCCAGATCGTCCCCGGGTTTTAGCGGATGGGAAAGTTTGCCCGCTTTTCCATTGATTCGTATTTCCAAGACCCGGGCTTTTATCTGGGAACGGTTTAACAGCTTGAGCCGCTCCGCCGCGTACCGGTCAACCCTGAGCCCGCCGGAAACCTCCTCCCCTACCCTGCCGGAATACCGGGGCAATCAGGGTTCCCCGTCTTCGGACAGGTCCTCACCATTGGTTTCAGCATCCGTTTCAGGCCGGGGATGCCGGATGATGATCGGGCTGCCGTCGGGCAAATTAAGACTTTGTTTTTTGACCTTGTTTCTTTTATATTGGACAATACAATAATCCACCAGGGAGATAAGAACGGAACCGGCAGCCGCCGCGCCTATGGTTATTAACCGTTCATTGGTATTCATATCTATCCCTCCGGCAGGCCGAAACAGCCAGGGGGCATAGCGGGCATCCCAGTTATGATTGGCGGAACGAAGCGTATCCATGGTAAAGGAGGTAAGAAACAGGGTAAAGGGAAATGAACCAAAGGCCACTATTTCGGCCCGGCGGAGGTCCCTTACCCATAGGGGGAAGGACGTGGTATCAAACTCCTTAGAAGGGATATCCGTGGTAGTCTGGGCGTATACGTTACCGTTCAGAGAAAAAAATATAAAAATTAAAACCCTAAAGACCCATGAAACGTTCCTGTTCACGGCTTCCGTTCTCCAAACAGGGCGGTACCTATTCGTAACAAGGTCGCCCCCTCTTCCAGGGCAATCTCAAAATCATTGGACATCCCCATGGAAAGACAGGACCAATCACAATCGGGAAAACGGACCTTTAACTTGTCCCTGGCCGCTGCCAGGGAACGAAAAGAACGACGAATAATCTCCCTATCCTCCGTAAAAGGGGCCATGGTCATAAGTCCCCGGATTATAAGATTCGGAAATTGTAAAACCCGCTCCGCTGCGCCAAACAGGTGTTCCACATCGGGGTAACCGGCTTTGGAAGCCTCCCCGGTATGTAACTCCAATAGAACCATTAAAGGCCGTTCTCTTCCAAGAGTCAAGGTCCCCAACTCGGCAATGAGTTCGTCCCGGTCTACCGATTGGATACCGTCAAACAGGGCAACAGCGGCCCGGGCCTTATTCCGCTGAAGGGATCCTATCATGTGGAGTTCCGTCCGGGGATGATCCTGTTTAAAAGCGGGAAACTTTCTTCCCGCTTCCTGAACCCGGTTTTCCCCAAAAAGCCGCAGCCCCCCTTTCCAGGCTTCTTCCAGGGCGTCCCGTTCATGGAATTTCGACACCCCCATCAGGCGGACTTCCCCGGGATCCCGTCCTACCCGTAGGCAAACCTCGTGTATCCTTTCATAAAGGCGCTGCAGCGCTTCGGCGACACCCATCAAATCCTCCCGGATATATCCTCCAATGTCCGTGCCAGGGTAATAAACGCTTCATACCCCAATGTTTCGGCCCGTTCATGGGGACCAATGCCGCTGGCCTCAAGAACCGTCGTGCAAAGTTCCTGAACTCTTTTTTTATTACCCAGGGCATCGTTATGTAGTATACCGGATAATACAAAATTTTGCAGATTATTTCTAAGGGTCTTTCGCCGGGAAGAAAAAAGACCGCGGACCAGAGGTCTAAAAAAGATCGGGCGCTCACCGGGGGCCATATCGGTCCTCATGTCCAGACGAAGGGCCTGGGATTCTACCTTGGGAACCGGATAAAAGGAAGTGCCCTTGAGGACCGCGAGGGGGGTTACGGTATAGGCCGAAGCGCAGAGTACAGAAAAGGAGGAATAATCCTTTGATCCGGGGGAAGCGATCATACGATTCGCCGTTTCCCGCTGCAGGGTAACCACCATCCGGGTAAAAAACCGGTTTTGTTCGATAAAATCGGCCAAAAGGGCCGCCCCTATATTATAGGGAAGATTCCCCAGCAAAAAGGGGGCCGCCTCTTTCACCGTCCCCCAGGTTTTAAATACGTCCCCCTCTATCAGCCTGAATTTTTCTTGATTATAAAAAAGTCCCTTCAAGACGCGGCTAAACCCCCGGTCAATTTCAAAGGCCGTTACCACCGCTCCCCGTTCCAGAAGGCCCCCGGTCATGGCCCCGAGTCCGGGACCGATTTCCCACACCGCGTCCCCGCGGTTGATTTCCAGGGCATCCAGGAGTTTTTTCCGCGCCCCGGGATTAATAAGAAAATTTTGACCGAACCTTTTTTGCATTCCCAGCCCCTGTTCGTCGAGAAAGGCGGAAAGTTTTTGAGCCGAATCATAATTAATCAAGGGGGGCAATTTTTTCCCTCCGGAGGGCGCAACGGTTTTGCGTAAAGAGCAGGCAAACAACCAAAACCAGGCTTATACCCCCTAATAGGGCTGAAGAAACCCCTGCTATTCCCGGAACCCGGGACGCCAGGGATGCGGCGCCGCCCAAGAGGTCGTATAACCCGGAGAGGGCCAGGCCCAGGGGCCCGGTCAGGGGGGGCAGCAAGAAACTTACCCCCAAATAAACGATGGCGAGGATCATAAAAAGGGTTGCCAGGGGAACAATGCCTAACCCCGCCCCGATACTCACGGGCCGTATCACCCCAAAGGCGGCGGAACTTACCGCGGCGGTGGCGATAAACGCCCCCAGGGAAGCGGACAGGGGCTGGGCCACAATTTCGGGGACTTTCCCCCGGAGCAGATCATGGATGGCTTCGCCGGCTATGAGGATACCCCCCAGGGCAAGATAGGAAAGCATAAAGGACAGGGTGTTTCCGGAGGGGGGATCCAGGACGATCTGAATAAGGAACGCCAGGCCTAAAAGGGGAACCGGCTGCCGGGGAAAGGCCCCTAAGACCGCGGCGGTTCCCAGGAGGTACATAATGGCGGCCCTCACCAGGGAGGGTTGGGGGCCTGCCAGATACACGTAGAACAGGATAAAAAAGGCCCCCGCTAGGGCGGCGGGTTTTATCCCCAGGGGTTTTTTAAGCAAAAAGGCCGCCAGGGCGGATACTATGGCCAAATGCATCCCCGAAAGGGCCAATACATGGGAACATCCCGCGGATTTAAAAAGCTCCGAAACCGCGGCATCCAGATCGTCCTTGCTCCCCAGGATAAGGGCCGAAGCCAATCCCCCCCAGGAAGAACCGGCAAATTTTTCCAGAACCTCCATCCGGATCCCGGTCCGAAATTGTTCCACCGCCGGGGCGGTTCCCAATAAATGGACCTCCCCCGCCCGGAAGGGAGGATTCCCGGTACCAAAGCCGTTTCCGGTATTGGCGATAAAGGCGCCTTCCACATATACCGGCGCCGCCCTGCCGAATTCCTTTATCCGGGGGATGGCCCCGGCAGGAAAAAATACCAGAACCCGGCCTTGGGCGGAACTCCGTACCCCCCCGATTCCGGCGGCGCCGGATACCTGAAGATACCCCATACCCCGGCCGTCGCTGAACGCCCGGGGATCGTCCAACAGGGTCCCGGTAATTCCCCGGACCCTTTCCGGAAGAAGCCCCAGCCGCAGTTCCGAGGCGATATATATGCGCTGCGCCGTAAGCCCCAGAGCAAAACCCAGGGCCAAGGCGGTAACATAACGGCAGGTTTTTCTAAAATAATAACGGATTTTAAGATCCGAAAAAAAACATCCGGGACTATCCCCCAGAACACGAAACAGGGCGATAAGGGCATATACCATCGCCCCCCCCGCCGCTATCCAAGGAGCCCGCGCTCCTCCCCGGAGGTATAATCCGGTTAAGCCGTAATAACTCCCCAGGGCCCCAAAAACGGCGTATATCACCGGAGATCGGATAAACGCAGCTACCATTGATCCCTTTCCCTCCGGGCCGTAACCGGCCCGCTGACAAACAAACACCGGGACCCGGGGATTTCCTCGTGATGTTTCATTGTTTTCTCCTCTGTATTATAAGGGTATTGTCCTCCGTGTTGCTTTAATTTATTCGCGTTTTTTTGTTTTTATCCCGAATGGCCGTACCTATTGAGCCAATTTTAAAACTCGGTTAGTTTTGATACTACCTCATCTTACTATATAGCGGGACACAGGGCCTGTCAAAAGGAGTTTTACATGGGTATCCTCCTGGAACCTCTTATACTGTTTTGCGTACTTTTTCTTCCCGGTATAGGTTTTGTTTCCCCGGGTACGCTTGTTTTTTCGGTAAACCGGGAATTAAGCCGTATCATGGTCTATAATATACCGTCCTTTGCCCTGATGTGGTATGTTTTGGGATTGACCAGGGGGACCCGTTTACCCAAGCCCGGTATACAAGACCTGAAAACGGCCCTCATCACTTTCCCCGGACTTCTGATTATTGGGCTTTGCGGTTCCCTGGGTTCGTTATTCTTTAGGGATCTTTTTTTACCTTTGTCTATAGAGCCCCCCGGAAATTTCTTTCAATGGGTGGTAATGGCCTTTTCGGTCCTGACTACCGGCTATGTGGAAGAAAGTTATTTCCGGCTGTATCTCCTAACCCGGCTGGGGAAAACGGAACCGGGGAAGGGAGTGTGTTTTTCGGTTCTCCTGTTTTCCCTCTGCCATGTTTATGAGGGGATCCCGGGGGTATTAAACGCGGCCCTGGCGGGGACTTTTTTATCTTTCATTTTTTTAAAGTTCCGTTCCATCCATGGGTTGGCCTGGGCTCACGGGGCGTACAATGCGGCGGTGTACGGTATCTTGAGGATCCTGCCGCCGGGTTGATACTTCCCGTTGTTTCCGGCCGCCGCCAAAGGCTATCCACCGGGTCTCCCAGCCCTCCAGATTGAGGGGCCCCCGGGACTCAAGGTGCGGGTGCGGGTCCTGGGGGATGAACCGGGCCGGGGCGGAACCCAGGTTCTGTACACAGAGGACCCAGCGGCCCTCCGGGTCCGGGCCCCGGAGGACGGCAAAGACCGTCCCGGCGGCTCCGGGGATCCGGTGGGGAACCTCCGGGCTAAAGGCCCCCTCGGACGCCCGGAATCGAAGGAGCCGGCGGAAGCCCCGGTACACCCGGCTCCGAAAGGAAGCGGGATCCGCCAGTTCCTTTTCTACCCGGTCTATGGGGGGCTTTTCCCGGTTAATGGCCCGGTTGGAATTGAGCAGGTCCGGCCCCTCCCTCCAGGCCCGGGAACCTATCCAACTGTGGAAGTACACCGCCGGCAGCCCCGGCAGGGCTAAAAGCGCCCCCTGAGCCGCGAGGAAGGCCCGGGCCCGAAGCCTGACTCCCTCATCCCCGGGTAAATCCGCCCCGAGACTCTCCGGGGCGACCATGTCCGCATAGGAACAGTTAAGCTCGTAGGGGACGGGACCTTCGGGGCTGCTCTTGTAGGAAACCAGGGCCCCCCGCTTTTTTGCCGCTTCGATGGTGGCGGCAAAGGCGGCCTTGTCCACGAGGCCCTGGGCCGGGGTAAGCCCCACCCCGTCGTGGCTGGCCAAAAAGTTGAGAAACACCGGGCCTTCCCGGGGAGGGGGCAGGGTTCCGGCCCACGTCCTGAGGGGGCCCGCATCCCCGGAAATCGCGGCATGGAGTACCAGGGGGGGCAGGGCAAAATTGTACACCATGTGGGCTTCGTCCCCCCGGCCAAAATAGGAGATGTTCTCCCTATGGGGTACGTTGGTTTCGGTGAGGATCCGCAGGTCCAGCCCCAAATGATCAATCACCGCCCGGAGGAGCCGGACCACGGCGTGGGTCTTGGGATGGTGGATACAGGAGGTCCCCGGCTCTTTCCACAGATACGCGATGGCATCCAGCCGGACTATCCGGGCGCCCCGGCGGTAATACTCAAGAAAAATCCTCATAAATTCGAGCAATACCTCGGGGTTTGAGAAGTCATAATCCGCCTGATCCGTACTAAAGGTGGTCCATACATACGCCGCCGAGCCGTCCGTCCGGGTAAACGGGGTAAGGAGGGGGTGAGTCCGGGGACGGACCACGGCGGAATAGTCAAAATCCTCCGGTTTGGTGATATACCATCCCGCGTATTTCCCGTCTCCGGCTAAAAAGCCCTGAAACCACCGGCTCCCCACGCTGCCGTGGTTCAGGACAAAATCAAAAACCGGCTTGCAATGCCGGCCCAGTTCTTGTATATCTTCCCAGGAACCAAACCGGGAATCCACTTCCCGGTAATCGATCACCGAAAAGCCGTCGTCCGATGAATAGGGGTGAAAAGGAAGCAGGTGGAGGTAGGTAAAGGCCCCGCGGTTCCACCGGGCAAGGAACCGCCCCAGCCGGGCAAGGCCGCTTTCCCCGGAGCCGATCCCCTCAGGCGGAGCAAGCATATCCCCGTAGGTGATGAGGAGTACATCCGCGGCGGTAAAGGGGGAAAGGGCGGGGCCGGCGGCCCTTTTTCCCCCGGTTCCCTGCTCGATGATTTCCAATAACTTTGGGTAGATCCGCTCTCCCCGAGAAGCCCCGTAAATAAAACCGAGGAGTTCTTTGATTTTTTGTTTCATATCCCTTTAGTATACCCCATTATTCGGGGAAAAACATCAGGGATGACGGGTGATAAGTTTTCCCCGCTGGTCCGTAAGTTCCAGATAGGCCAATTCCGCCAGGCCGAATCCCGCGTTTTTGGTGAAGTCCTTGGCGTACTCATCGTAGAGCATATCCTCGTACATCTCCCCCGCAAAACCGCCGTCAAGGAATTCCGATTTTTGTATGGTATTCCGCATCCCCGTAAGGAGGGTCTTAACCAGAAAGGTTTCCAGGGCCTCGCATTGTTCGTAGAGTTTATCGGTCTTGTCCACCAGTTTTTTTGGGGGTGCGGGGGAAGGGGCTTTTTCCCGGGCTTTTTCCAGGATATCGGCAAAAGCCGTCCCCTCCCCGGCGGCGGAAACCCGGTCCTGAATCCGCTCCGTACCGGAAGGCATAAGCCGGGTATTATCCAAATAAAAAGAACCTACCGATTCAATGCCCATCTATAACGCTCCTTTCCGTTACCGCTTGAGGCCGGTGGCGGTCCCCAACATATTGTCACTGGTCTGGATAGTCCGGGAGTTAAACTCATAGGCCCGCTGGGCCACAATGAGATCCACCATTTCCCGAACCACCGACACATTGGACATTTCGAGAAATTTATGGTATATTTTCCCCATACCGTCGTATCCGGGCCGTCCGGGGATGGGATCCCCCGATGCTTCGGTGATTTTAAAAAGATTTTCCCCCACCGCCGTAAGCCCCACCGGGTTGGGGAAGCGGTAGAGTTCCAGTTGTCCTACCGCCACTTCCACCGGATCGGCATTGTCATCATATCCCGGAACCTTTACCGATACCCGGCCGTCCTGGGTAACATTGATGGTCTGGGGCAGAAACTGTTCGGGCATGATGATGTCCGGAAGGAGCCAGTACCCGTTGGAGGTAACCATCCGGCCGTCGGAATCCACCTCAAAGGCTCCGTTCCGGGTGTAGGCCCAGCTTCCGTCGTACATCTGGATACGAAAAAAGCCGTCCCCCACAATGGCCATATCGGTAACATTTTCCGTACTCTGGGGCGCCCCCTGGCTGAACATCCGCTGGGTATCGGCAAGTTTGACCCCGTGCCCCATCTGGATCCCCACGGGAACTACCGTGTCCTCTGTGGCGGGGGTTCCCGCGGTTTTAACGGTCTGATAGAGGAGATCCTCAAAATCGGCCCGCATCTTTTTGTATCCCGCGGTATTTACATTGGCCAGGTTATTGGAAATCGTGTCGATATTGGCCTGCTGGCCTATCATGCCGGACGCGCCGGTCCATAAACTTCGTACCATAAATAGCTCCTCTGCTTACATCCCTATCTTGAGGGGGTTAAAACGCCTCGTTTTGAAAGCCCTTCGTTTTTTAACCAACCCGGGCGACTTGATTGATCAAGACCCCAAGCATGGAATCGCCGGTTTGTACGGCCTTTTGATTGGCTTCATAGGCCCGGTTTACCTCTATCATTTGGACCATCTCGATTACCGGGTCCACGTTGGATGCCTCCACAAAACCCTGGACTACCCGGGGACGGTTCCCCGGTTCCATGATCCGGGCATCCCCGGAAATTTCGGTGGACCGGTAGAGGCTGGAACCCTGTTTTTCCAGGTACCGGTCCAGGTCAAATTCCACCAGTTTCAGGGTGTCTAAAAGGACCGCGTCTCCCCAGGTGTTGTCTTCCCGGGAGATCATCAAGGCGGGATCATCGGCGTACTCCGCGTTGATCCACACCTGTCCGTCCTTATCAACCTGAAAATTATTGGCCTTTACTTTGATGGGACCCTGTTCCCCCAGGACGGGGTACCCTTCTTTGGTTTCCAGGAATCCCTCCTTTCCCAGTTGAAAGGAACCGTTCCGGGTGTACCGTTCCCCCCAGGGGGTCGAGATGGTAAAAAAACCCTTCCCGTCCATGGCTAAATCAAAATCGCTTTGGGTTTCCTTCATGGCCCCCTGCTGAAAATCCGTAAAAAGTTCGTTTACTTCCACCCCGGTTCCGAGTTTACCGATTATAGGCGCCGCATCCCCGGATCCAAAGGGGTGCCGGTATACCCCGTCATCGCCCATTCGCCGCAGGAGGAGTTCCGGGAAAGCCTTAAATGAGGTCATATCCCGCTTATATCCGTCCACATCCGCATTTGCCAGATTATTGGCCACCGCGTCCAGCCGCCACTGCTGGGCCCTCATGCCGCTGGCGCCGGTATACCATCCTCTAATCACCCCGCAACCTCCGTTCTGAACCCCGGTTCGGAATCGAGGTTCTAAACTAAATATCGGCAAAAAATACCAGGGCCTTAAAAACAAATCCGAGGGGAACCGGTAATACCCCGAATGAATTCTAAAACGATGAGGGGGCCTGCGAAACGTTCTAAGCCTAAGGCTGTTACTTAAAATTTGACAGATGAGGAAGGTTTCATTCATAATTAAAATTTGAGGAATGAGTCTTTCCCAAAACTGAAGTTTTGGGAAATGTTCGAATTTGTGGGATTTCTGTACAAAATCATAGATTTACCAAAGGACCAATGCGAAATCTGTGAATACTCAGTGATAATTTCACCCTTAAGGAAACGCTGATTAACTTGACGCTAATCGCGTTTCCCTAATGTATTTGCTCATTTCATTGCGCAAATACAACGTTAAAGTAGCGCCGATTTATTCTCGATTGAAAAAATCAGTGCTTCCCTAGGTCAAACCTCAGTGAGCCCGCCGGCCGCCCCAAGGACGGCCGGCAGAATTACCGGAGCCGCTATTTTTGAGCCGCCGCATCCAGTTCGGCAAGGATGGAAAGTTCCGTTTCCTTATCAAAATACCGGGCCTTATCCATGTGGGGGACAAAGTTGGCGGTTTCGCCGACTTTAAATTCATGGTGCGGTTCGGTCCGGGCAACCAGGGGCTGGGTGGCGGTGGTAAGCCACAGGTGAATATCCGCGCCCAGGGGTTCAACCACGGTGATCTTAACGGCCATATTGTTATCCGCACCGGGGGTTTCCGTAAAGGAAAGGTTTTCGGGCCGGATGCCAAAATAAATTTCCTTGCCCAGGTATTTTTTCAGGTACTCCACATGCTCCGGGGCGGGTTTTATATCAAAAGACCCCTCTTCCAGGGCAATACCCCCGCCTTTTTCCGTAACCTTAACGGTCAGGAAGTTCATGGGGGGGGAGCCGATAAAACCGGCCACGAATTTGTTAACCGGATGGTTGTAAAGATACAGGGGGGACCCGATCTGCTGGATCTTCCCGTCTTTCATCACCACGATCTTGTTGGCCATGGTCATGGCCTCAACCTGGTCATGGGTAACGTAGATCATGGTCGCGTTCAGCCGCAGGTGGAGGTCAGAAAGTTCGGCCCGCATCTGCACCCGGAGCTTGGCGTCCAGGTTGGAGAGGGGCTCGTCAAAAAGGAACACCTTGGGGTTCCGGACTATGGCCCGTCCCACCGCGACCCGCTGGCGCTGGCCCCCCGACAGGGCTTTGGGTTTGCGATCCAGAAATTTTTCAATGTCCAGGATACGGGCGGCCTCATGGACCCGGCGGTCAATTTCGGATTTTTCCACCTTTTTGATCCGCAGCCCAAAGGCCATGTTTTCATATACCGTCATGTGGGGATAGAGGGCGTAATTTTGAAATACCATGGCGATATTCCGGTCCTTGGGGGGAACATCGTTCATCAATTCGCCGTCAATGTACAGTTCGCCTTCGCTGATATCCTCAAGACCGGCGACCATACGAAGGGTTGTTGATTTACCGCAGCCTGAGGGACCGACGAAAACCACAAATTCCTTATCTTCGACCACAATGTTGGCGTTGTCCACCGCCCGGACGCTGCCCTCGTACACTTTACTAATAGCTTTTAATTCTACCTTGGCCATACTGCCTCCCTAAATTTGGGTTATTTTATACCTTCAGTTTAAATCCATACCGGAAATTTGTCAATGAAAATA